>NZ_LJOQ01000040.1:106503-109063 GCF_001672255.1 Anabaena sp. AL09 | reverse complement strand
ATGGTCGCCTGTAAATAGCCGCTTTGTCATTTCTAAAGCATCAAGGTAGAGAGGTTCAGCTTTACTGTATCTTCCTTGGCTTTGGTAAAGAATTGCTAAATTGTTCAAGCTATTAGCAACATTAGGATGGTCGCCTGTAAATAGCCGCATTCTCATTTCTAAAGCATCAAAGTAGAGAGGTTCTGCTTCACTGTATTTTCCTTGGATATAGTAAAGAATTGCTAAATTGTTCAAGCTATTAGCAACATCAGGATGGTCGCCTGTAAATAGCCGCATTCTCATTTCTAAAGCATCAAAGTAGAGAGGTTCTGCTTCACTGTATCTTCCTTGGCTTCGGTAAAGAATTGCTAAATTGTTTAAGTTAGTAGCAACATCAGGATAGCCGCATTCTCATTTCTAAAGCATCAAGGAAGAGAGGTTCTGCTTCACTGTATCTTCCTTGGCTTTGGTAAAAAATTGCTAAATTGTTCAAGCTAGTAGCAACATGAAGATGGTCGCCTGTAAATAAAGTTTGACAAACTTTTACCAATTGCTGAGACCAAAATTCTGCTACTTGATATAATCCTTCTCCTTGATAAAATCTTCCTAATCCTTCAAATACCCAAAAGATTTCATCAGCAACCATAGATACTGGTAAATTATTCTCTGCTGCTGTTTCTTCGTTAATTTCATCTATTAACCGTTTTCCTAAATCTTCCCAATGAACAACAAGAGTTTTGACATTTTCAATATCTTCAGAAGTGGGTGATTGAGAAAGTGTTTCAGCAACCAATATCATGGGAGTAATAAAAGTTCTTTCGAGAATTGGCTGCTTTTCTCCAACTTCTGCTAACTGTTCCTGCAAAAACAACCGCACTAAATTATGAATTGTATAAGCTTCTGGTGATTCTTGTCCTGTTTGTAAAAAGTTAACTTGATAAAGTCTTTTTTTAGAGGTAGTTAATTCTTCCTTTGTCCAAATTAGTTGTTTTTCCTCATTTTCTACTTCAAACTCAATTACCTTAACTACCAAATACCAAAAAATCAACTGAGGAGAAAATAAACTTAAAAATGCTCCCAGATATTGAGTTTGAGTATCCAGTGTTTCCCAAGTTAAATTAAAAGCGGCTTTAATTCCCAATTGAGTTTGATTGATAGTTTCTCTGTTTTGGAAAGCTGTTTCCGCTAACTTACGTTTTTGCAACCGTTCTAACATTTGAGTTAGAGAAAGTCCAAAATCTTCTCTTAAATAACTTCCGACTAAAATTATCCCCAAAGGTAAATTTCCCAAAAACTCACATATTTCTGTTGCGGTTTTTGGTTCATTGACAACTCGCTGATGATTTTTTCCCAATTGCTTTTGTAAAAGTTCTAATGCTATTGGTGGTGATAGAAACTCTAAAGGTCGTTCTTGAATAGAATTAGGGTCTAAATGTTGTTGTCGAGTAGTTATCAAAACCCGAAAGCGTTCTTCTTTGGGAACAACTTCTTGTAACTGTGTTAAATCAGTTAAATCATCAACGACAATTAAAACAGGTTTTTGTGTTTCTGGATATTGTAACCAACACCAAGCTACCTGTTGTTGGAGAGTTAGCAGCTTTCCTCCCTGAGTTTGGGGAATTTCCAAACCGAATTTAAATGTAAAAAGCTCAAATACTTCTGCTGCGAGAATACGTTGTCTAGCATTAAACCAAATTATGCCATCATAATGATCTTGATATTCTTTCGCGTATTGAGTAACTAATTCAGTTTTACCCAAACCACCCATTCCGGTTATTGCTACATAATTTCCCCGTCGCAAATCTTCATGGATAGTTGTCAGTTCTGTTTCTCGTCCGACAAAATGAACAGAACCACGATAGGGTATATCTTTAGTGGGAGTTAACTTTGTCCGTTTCCCGTCGGACGAGTCCAGTCAAAAATTAAACGTGCTTCCTCTTTGGTCGTTTGTTTGATTTTGCGCTGCGTTGATAGCTTTTTGGATGTTTTGATTAAAAATTGTCCCTTGGGGGTGTTGAGAATTTGCAAAAGCTGCTTGAATCTCTTTGAGAATTTCTGCTAAATTTTTAGGTGGGTTAGTTTCTGCTAACTGGGTTAATTCCTGGATAACTTGACTAATATTAGTGTCTGTTTTCGCTGCGGTTTCTATTTCCAGTACAGCTTGACCATAATTAAGGGGTTGTTCTGGTGCTTTTTCAATAGCTGCGAAAGTTCCAGGTAGTCGCTGTTTCAACAATTCCAAAAACTGCTGAGTTTTGTGAGATAAGGTGTCTCCAATGTTTTCGCCAATTTTTTCCAATGCTTTGGTAGCAAGTACGGTCGCAACAGCAATAGCACCAGTTGTTAATGGTTCCATTTGTAATATTGGTTAAGGTATCATTTTTCTCCTCATGATTTATGATACATCTTTTTTGCCAACGCTTCACTACACCTTATATATTCCTCAACGCAGTCCTTTCTGAATTGTGGTTTAATCTATCTGCTATTTTTTTCTAAGTAAGTAGACGAAAATAAATCAAAGTAGATTAAGTAATGTAAAAAATCTGGAGATGATTTCGTAGTAAGGGCTTCAGCCCTCAAA
>NZ_LJOQ01000040.1:95998-106368 GCF_001672255.1 Anabaena sp. AL09 | reverse complement strand
TTTGAAAATATTAAAACCTCAAATCCAATCGGTGTAGGGGTTTCAGGGATATTTTACCGAAAATATCATAAAGGGAGCGGTAGAGCCATATTAATAATATCTTCATATATTTCTGCTATTTCTAGAATCAAGCCATTTCAATGGGTCAAAAATATCTGTGGTTAAATATATAAATACAAATGTAGCGCCAGGTATTTTTTGCTGAATATTGGGTATAAACTAGAAAAATACAGTCTTTTAAACTTGAAGTTAAAGTGATATAAATTCCACTTCAAAACTCATTTTCCAAATTACCCCACATTACAGTTATTACCTGGACGCTGCTTGTTAGACGTTCTTTTTCTGGGTATCACGCCAAACTTCGGTCATCCTTCCCCAGTTAGTGCTAAATTCATCAAAACCTAGAAAAGTTCCCGGTGTTTCTTCATCCCAAGAAGCAGAAAGAACACCATAGGTAATTCCCACCACACCTAACCCAAACAATCCCATATTCACTAATAAAACGGCGATAGGCGGAAGTTGGATATCAGCCAAGGTAACTAATAGATAGCTAACTATCAAACTAGTAATCCCTAAAGCTGTGGGAATACCGCAAAAACCAGCCACTCTGCGAATCATTCGCTGGCTGACTACTTCAGGAATCGCCATTTCTTGTTTAGAATAACGACGTTGCTGTTGCGGTTTTTCCTGGGGTGCTTGGGTTTTAATGACGGACTTAGTTACAGTCTTAGCGGGTTTGGGACGCTTTTTGTTTGGCTCAAAAGGCAATGGACTACGTTCCGATTCTTCAGCAGCCATAAGAATTAGTTCCTAACCGCGAATACCAAGACGAGTAATTAAAGCTTTATATTTTTCTTGACTACCTGCTTGGATATAAGCCAGAAGACTCTTTCTTTGACCAATCATCTTCAACAGTCCTCTGCGGGAGGAATGGTCTTTTTTGTTAGCTTGCAAATGTTGACTGAGCTTGTTAATGCGGTCAGTTAGCATGGCAATTTGAACATCAGCCGAACCGGTGTCGGTTTCATGAACTTGGAAGCCAGAAATTATTTCTTGTTTGCGCTGTTGAGTCAGAGCCATGATCGCTTAAATTGTGATTATTTTTAAATTTGTGTAGCCGTTTCCTATAATATCACACCCATCCATTGCTGTGGCAAATTTCTCTAGAACTCTTGAGATACACAAATAACGTAGTTAAACCTTGGTCAAACAGCGTTAATTGCTTATAATTCGCTCTCTGATTGACCTTACTCGTAAGTTTGCTTTTATTTTTTGACAAAATGTAACTTATATGGATAGAGAATAGGGGTAGTATTACGAGCTTAATATCAAGTTAATACGTAAATATAAATAAAATTTGATGGTAAATTCGTTTCGATAAGAATCAATAAAATGGGTTGAAGTGCAGGTGCAATTCATGGATTACGCCTGCATTTTTTCGTTAAATTCCAAATCAAAAAGCCTTCGCTTAGTGAGTTTTTTGATGATTAGTCAAAACCTAGTAGATCAAAAATTTCGCGATCCTTGAGGGGTTGAGCATACAAGGGTGTCGCATCTTCAAGCATCCCTTTCGCCAGCTTGAGATATTCTTGCTGTACTTCCAGAACCTCAGGATCAGGCTCCATTTCAAACACAGTACATTTTTTCAAACGACTGCGGCGAATTGCGTCAACGGTGCGGAAATGCGCCAAGGTTTTCAAGCCAACGCGATCGTTAAACTTGTCAATTTGATCGGTTCCTTCGCTACGGTTAGCGATGATCCCACCTAGACGAACCTTATAATTCTTCGCTTTTGATTGAATCGCCGCAACAATCCGATTCATGGCAAAGATGGAATCAAAATCGTTGGCAGTAACAATCAAGCAGTAATGGGCGTGTTGCAAAGGAGCGGCAAAACCACCACAAACTACGTCACCGAGAACATCAAAAATCACAACATCGGTGTCTTCGAGCAAGTGATGTTCTTTGAGCAGCTTCACGGTTTGACCTGTGACATAGCCACCACAGCCAGTACCTGCGGGAGGTCCGCCAGCTTCAATACACATTACGCCGTTATAACCTTCAAACATGAAGTCATCGGTTTGCAACTCTTCGGAATGGAAGTCAACGGTTTCGAGAACATCGATGACCGTGGGAACCATTCTTTTGGTGAGTGTAAAGGTGCTGTCATGCTTAGGATCGCAACCAATTTGCAATACCCGTTTACCGAGGTGCGAGAATGCTGCGGATAGATTGGAGGATGTTGTCGATTTACCGATACCGCCTTTGCCATAAACGGCGATAACTAAAGCACCTTCAATTACCATTGATGGATCTTGGAATACCTGAACGCTACCTTCTGATTCTTCGCATTTGGTAACTGATGGTGGATGTGTTGTTAAAACTGCCAAAATAGACTCCTAATATAAATAATTTTCTTGCTCCCCCTCTCCCTATGGGAGAGGGGGCTGGGGGGTGAGGGTTTTACTTGCCGATCGCTGCTTTTGCTTCGTAGAGAGTTTCTGAAGTAATCGAGGTGATCCCGCGATCGCTTGCAAATTTCTCGGTATTGCGCTTGATTTTGCCGCGAACAAAGAAGGGAATTTTCTTTAACTCGGCTTCACCGTCCGCACTCCAAGAGACTCCCTCAAGTGCTTCCGCTAGGGGCGTGAGAACAACTTGATCGGAATTATCCGCGAGAGTATTAGTGAGATTACTGATAGAGGCGATCGCCTGTTCGGGATATCTGGACTCTAGGGCGCGTGACTCTTGCGATGGGGCAGTATGCAGATGGCTCATGTGACCTTCGGCAAACTCGAAGTCTTCCTTGAACATGCCAATTAAATGTTCTTCTAGACCCATCATCAAGGGATGTACCCAGCTATCAAAAATCACATTCGCACCTTCCCAACCCATTTGGGGTGAGTAACGCGCAGGCACATCTTGAACGTGAATCGGTGCAGAAATTACCGCGCAAGGGATACCCAAGCGTTTGGCAATATGTCGTTCCATCTGAGTGCCAAGCACTAGTTCTGGAGCAGCTTCAGCAACCTTGGCTTCGACAGCTAAATAGTCATCACTAATCACGGCTTCGAGTCCATGCTTCTTGGCAACTTCGCGTACTTCCCGCGCAAATTCACGGCTATAGGTTCCAATCCCGACAAGGGTAAAGCCTAATTCTTCCGTAGCAATTCTGGCGGCGGCGAGAGCGTGGGTGGCATCACCAAAGATGAAAACGCGCTTACCTGTTAAATAGGTAGAGTCAACTGATCGCGAATACCAAGGCAGTCGAGAAGCATTAGGATTAGCGGCGGTAGAAATACGCGCTGCATCCCAATTGCCGAGGGTGTCAGACTGCGATCGCGCTAGAGCGTCACTCACATCAATATCGGCAACCTTGCCAATTTCGGCAATGAAATCACGGGTTGCACCGACACCAATGGGAACGGTCTTGATCACAGGCTGTCCGAAACTACGGGTGAGCCAAGTACAAGTTGTCAGGGCAATTTCGGGATAGAGGCAAATATTAAAATCCGCATCAGGAATCCGCTTCAAGTCATCAGGAGTCGATCCCATCGGGGCGATCACATTCACATCTACGCCGATCTCAGCAAGTAATTTCACGACTTCGCGAATATCGTCACGACAACGGAATCCTAGCGCTGTGGGACCAATGATGTTCGCTTTAGGACGAATCTGGGGATCGCGTTTAGGTCTTGGTGTATTCGGTGGCGGAACCACAGGTAATAGTAGCGTGCGGACTAGGTGATACAGCGTTTCACTAGCGCCCCAATTTTCCTTTTTGGAATAGGCAGGTAATTCCAAACTCACGACTGGGATCGGCAATCCCATGCTCTTTGCTAATGAGCCTGGTTGATCTTGAATCAGTTCGGCAGTACAGCTTTCACCAACGAGCATCACTTGTGGCTTAAAGCGATCGTAGGCATCTTTAACAGAAGTCTTAACCATTTCGGCAGTATCACCGCCAAGATCGCGAGCCTGAAAAGTCGTATAGGTGACAGGTGGACGGCGATCGCGTCTTTCGATCATCGTAAATAGTAAGTCAGCATAGGTGTCGCCCTGTGGCGCATGAAGCACATAATGTACTCCTTCCATTGCTGTCGCGATTCGCATTGCCCCGACATGGGGAGGACCTTCGTAAGTCCAGAGAGTTAGTTCCATAGGTTATACTGAACACGGTTTAATTATTTGATTCTATAGGGTTTAGTAGTGCTAAACCCCTGCACATCTAGGGTTTTTGTGATTCTCTAAAAGTCCATATTTTAGCCGTGGTTAGTATATGTCAATTTGACACTCTCAGGGCTAAAGCCGCTGAGATTCTTTGATCAAAGACATGACTTGCTCAGACAGGATTACTCCAACCTGAGTAGAGGACTCATCTCCTAAAGCGTTACTCATGTCTAGCATGAAGGTTTCGGTATGCCCTACCGTACCCAATCCCCGACGAAGGATATTTCTAGCTGCATTTTCATCTCTATCCATGACACAACCACACTGACAAACGTGGGTGCGAGTAGATAGAGTTTTCTTCACAATTTCACTGCAACTAGAGCATTCTTGGCTCGTGTATTGCGGATTAACCGCAACTGTGAGCTTCTTGAACACCTGACCAAAGTATTCCAGCCAGACACGAAACTGATACCAAGATGCGTCGTTAATAGACTTAGCTAAACAATGATTTTTCACCAAATTTTTAATTCTCAAATCTTCATAAGCTATCAAGTCGTTAGACTGAACTACGCACCGTGCTAACTTCACAGCATGGTCTTTACGTTGCCTACTTATTTTGAGATGGCGTTTTCCTAAAATCTGTCTAGCTTTGCCCCTATTTTTTGAACCTTTTACCTTTCTGGAAACACGACGTTGCGAACGTTTAAGAACCTTTTCTCCAATCCGGAGAAATTTGGGATTCTCAATCATTACGCCCTCAGAATCGGTGTAGTATTCTTTCAAACCTACATCCAACCCAATTGTATTTCCTGATAGTGCTATATCTTCTTGACGGTTGACATTAATACAAAATTGAACATAAATACCGTCCGCACGTTTTACCAATCTTACCCGTTTAATTTGGTTAATTTGGTAAAAATGCAGATCACGAGTTCCTTTAAGTTTTAATCGCCCAATCCCTTTTTTATCGGTGAAGGTGATAAACTTACGGTCATCGGTTAGTTTCCAGCCAGAAGTTTTGTATTCGACAGAACGACAATCTTTCTGGAATTGAGGAAAGCCCTTTTTATCGAAAACCCCTTTTTTGCAATTATCATAAAACCGAGAGATAGAAAACCATGCTCGTTCTGCACTGGCTTGTCTTGCCATTGAATTGAGTTCATTTGCAAAGGGGAATTTAGCAGCAAGTACGGCACAATATTTGTTTAAATCATTTTTGCCTGTGTTTTTCACATCTATCCATAGCCGAATACAGCTATTGCGAATAAACTGTGCAGTCCGAATTGCATCACCTACTGCTTTTATTTGCGCTGACTTCCCGTAAGCTTTAAACTCAAAAACAAGCATCTTTTTCCCTCCCATTTTGATGCTACTCTGTCTAAAATAAAATAGCAAGCCCAGTAGAAAGATGACTGCGACTAAAGTCGCAGGAGTCGCTTATATCTCAGCCCTAAAGGGACTGAGTTTTACGCTTACCCAGTTATTTTATAAAAAAATCAATAAGAATATAGAGTGCTTCGCGCTCTATTTCTTAGACTGTTAATCTTCTACGTCTCTCAAGCGGACGCGCAAACAACTCGGCTAAATCGGCGGCTTGGTCGTAACCGTGAATCGGTGAAAATACCAACTCGATTGACCATTTTGTCGCCATCCCTTCAGCTTCGAGAGGATTGGCTAGGCCAAGCCCACAGACTGTGATATCGGGTTTCGCCTCACGACAGCGATCGAGTTGCTTTTCCACATCCTGACCTTCTGATAAAGCTGTCCCAACTGGCAACAGGTTAATTTCGCTATCCATCAATAGGCGATCGATATAGGGTGTGCCAACCTCAACTAGCTCCATGCCACATTCCCTCGATAAGAAACGGGCTAAGGGAATCTCCAGTTGTGAATCTGGGAATAGGAAAGCCTTGCGACCTGTCAGGGCTTGACGATAGCGATCTAGCGCAACTTTGCCACGACTAGCGGCGGGGGCGATGGCCTGTTCAAATTTATCGTTATCAACATTGAAAGCATCGGCGGCGGTTTTTAACCAAGCAGTCGTCCCTTCGATCCCAAAGGGATAAGGCGATGGTAATAATGTCCCACCACGCGAAATCAGCGATCGCACGGTATCGCTTAAAAATGGTTGGGCTAATAATAATTTCGTACCTTTGCCGATCGGTGGCAAATCAGCAGCACGGCGCGGCGGGAAGAAATAAACCGGACCCATCCCCATTTTGTCAAAAAGTCTTTGGAACTGGTCTTCTACGACATCTGCGAGGCTACCAACTATCATCAGGCTTGGCTCATCGCTGCGGGGCAGTACGGGAACCATCGATCCCAAACAGGCATCTTCGCCTTGGGTAAAGGTGGTTTCGATGCCACTACCTGAATAATTAAGAATCCGAACTTTAGGAAAAAATCTCTGGCTGAGTCGTTCCGCAGCTTTGGCAAGATCGAGCTTAATTACTTCAGAGGGACATGATCCCACTAAAAATAATGTGCCAATGTCAGGGCGGCGCTCTAGTAACTGATCAACAACACGGTCTAATTCGTCATTAGCATCCGCGAGTCCTGCCAAATCCCGTTCACCGAGAATGGCTGTACCAAATCTTGGCTCCGCAAAAATCATTACGCCAGCCGCAGATTGGATTAAATGGGCGCAGGTACGCGATCCCACCACCAGAAAAAAAGCATCCTGCATTTTGCGGTGCAGCCAGACAATACCTGTCAAGCCACAAAATACTTCTCTCTGTCCTCGTTCTTTGAGTACGGGGATATCAGCGATAGCTTTGGGACTATATGTTTGAGTAGGAACTTCCGTGCAAGGCTCTAGAGCCATGTTTTGCTCTCCTTTGGGGCTTAAATCCCTAATGTTTCGTTTTTATACCCGCCCTAGGTTTTGCAGGGCTGATTCATGTGATGGTTGGGGAAATGGGCGATAGCGAACGCATTGCGTCCCGGAGGGAACTAGCGCGACCTAGGAATCGCATGGCGATCGATAAGTTAGTTGTCTTTACTATATTGACTAAAACCTAGAGATGGGGCAAAAAGTTGCAAAGGTTTACAGGAGTATAAGGATCTGCAATTTCTTTTGAGGCGACCATAAGTAAATATATTTAGGGAATACAAGCTAATAATCGTCAGATCATTCTGCGGTTGTCTTGGGGTGATCACCAAATTGTTTGTAAACTTGTTCTGGGGTTAGGTATTTCATCTTGGGGTTAAATACGATTAACCTCAGTATACTACGTTATTTCGAGATTAGAGAGTTAGACACTCTCAGGGCTTAACAATAGTAATTAAATTAAATCCTTTCATTTTTCAACTTTTCTCTACCGACCAGAGAGAAATTTGACCAGCCATACACTGAGCCAGCCTAAGAGAGCATACACGATAATTGCAATTAGGACATTGACATCAAAAACATTCGCTCCACCTCCAGCAACAGGACTAATTAACAAGGTGGAAAATGGCGCAATGAAGGGATCAGAAAGATTGTAAATAAACTGGGCAAAAGTATTTTGCGTATTTGCCCCGGAAAAACGCAGAAAGAAGCGCAACATCAGCAGGATTTCCAGCATTCCCACTAGCAGGTAAATGCTATTGATAATCCAGGCAAATATAGATCTCCGTTTGCCAGATTCAAGTCGTCCCTCTTCCTGTTGCAGTCGGAAAGTTTCTTCTTCACTACGAAGTTCTTGCCTTCGCGCAGAATTGCTTCGTTCATGAGGATTTCTATTCATAAATTTGGGATTTTTATTAATATGGCTATAACTTCAGTGCTTGTATTCAAACCTCAGATACAGCCTTGCATCCTCAAAAATTAGACTATGCGGCGACCAATTAGTAAATTGTAAACTATTCCAATTAGAGCTAAAACTAAAAGCAGATGAATTAAGCTACCCCCGACATGAACCGATAATCCTAACAGCCAGAGGACAAAGAGTACAACAGCAGCCGTCCAAATTAGATTAATCATATTTGCCTTTTATATAGTGTGTTACTACAGAAGTCTTTGGTTATGCAAATATCTTATCTGAACATGATTAAATCTCAATCCTCAAGAAGAGATAGTCCAACAGAAAGAGAACAAATTTAATAGACATCGACCGAATTTAAATATGCGTATCCTAAAACCCTTGTAGAGACGTTCCATGGAACGTCTCTACATTATTTTCTGGAGATATCCAATCTAATATTACTCCGGTGATTTGAGAGCTTGATCTAAAACTTGTCTAGCTTGTTCTGCTTTTCCCCTCGCTTCCTGGTAACGCAGATTAGCTTGAGCAAAATTTTTGAGAACTTTAAAACCTTCTTTAAGATGGGTTATTTCTTCCTCGGTGACAGATTTATCGGAAAACAGCACATCAATGGCTTGACGAATTTCTAAGGCTTCAGTGCGTGATTCTTGGACTTTTAACTTCAAGGAAGCTAAATTACTGAGAATTTGCACTGCTTGGGTAATCTCATCTTCACGGCTAGAAGTATCTGTAGTTGGTTCTTTCACCTCAATTAATTGTTGCGGACCAAATCCTTCTTCTAGTTCCGTTGGTAATTCACCAGCTTCCATGAGTTCCATTAGTTGATCCATGGCTTTATCACGGGCTTTAGCGGAATCTTTACCAGGAACAGTAAGGATAAGTTCCGGGCTTTGAGCGAGACTGTACTGAACCATAGGTGTATATATAAATCCTAGCTAATTTGTGAAAAGTATGATTGCAATTAAGAATCGCAAAGAAAAGAAATTTCGCTTCAATTATACTGAATAAAGGTAAACCAAAATATAACAAAATGGCAAATTTATGACTCCCAATCCCGCCATTATGCTTTCTGTGGAACAACTGGGCTACCGAGTCACAGTTGGTGATGTAGCCACCCAGATAGGATTAAATATAGCTGAAGTCAATCAAAGTTTATTAGCCCTTGCTGCTGACGCTGGGGGACATTTACAGGTTGCAGAATCAGGTGATGTTGTTTACCAATTTCCCCAAAATTTTCGGGATATTATCCGCAATAAATACTTGCAAATCCGATTGCAGGAATGGTGGAAAAAAGTTTGGTCTGTGCTATTTTACCTAATTCGGATTTCCTTTGGCATTCTTTTAGTTACTTCTATCGTTCTGATTCTTGTGACTATCACTATAATCATGACTGCTAGTTCAGATCGGGATAATGACAATCGCAGTAATAATTCTAGAGGTTTTAATTTCTTTTTCTTTCCAGATTTATTCTGGTATTTTAGCCCAAATCATCGTGATAGCTACCAAGAACGACGGAGGGAACGGGGTGAAAATAATGAAATGAATTTTTTTGAAGCTGTGTTTTCATTTCTCTTTGGTGATGGTGATCCTAACGCCAATTTGGAAGAACGTCGCTGGGAAGAAATTGGGGCTGTGATTAGTAATAATCAAGGTGCAGTAGCAGCAGAACAAATTGCTCCATATTTAGATGATATTGGCGCAAAATATCAACAAGAATATGAGGATTATATGCTGCCTGTGCTGGTAAGATTTAATGGAATGCCCCAGGTAAGTTCTGACGGGCAAATAGTTTATTATTTCCCAGAATTACAGGTAAGAGCAAGTAAAAAACAGCGGCGCTCAATATCTGAATATTTGCATGAATTTTCCTGGAAGTTTAGTTCTGCCAGTTCTGGACAACTTATGCTCAGTGCTGGTTTGGGAGGAGTGAATTTTGTTGGGGCTTTAATCCTGGGTAATTTATTGAAAAATGGCACAATTGCGACTCAAATTGGGGGATTAGTCGCTTTTGTCCAAGGAATTTATGGACTTCTATTAGCTTATGGTATTGGTTTTTTAGCTATTCCTTTAATCCGGTATTTTTGGATTAAACGACGCAATGATCAGGTTTCTACTCGCAATCTTCAACGTCAAGAACGAGCTAGATTATTAGCAGGTGCAGATGATTCTTTGCAGAAAAAGATCGCTTTTGCTCGTGAATTTGCCACAGAAAAAGTTATTGGTAAAGAAGATTCTGTTTATTCTACAGAAACAGATTTGTTAGAACAGGAATTTCAGAATAAGCAAATAGGTGATTAGTCAGTTGTCAGTTGTCAGTTGTCAGTTGTCAGTTGTTAGTTGTCATTGGGAAAATTCTTTCTCCCCCCCTACTTCCCCTACTTCCCCTACTTCCCCTACTTCCCCTACTTCCCCTACTTCCCCTACTTCCCCTACTTCCCCTACTTCCCCTACTTC
>NZ_LJOQ01000040.1:16137-95990 GCF_001672255.1 Anabaena sp. AL09 | reverse complement strand
TACTTCCCCTACTTCCCCTACTTCCCCTACTTCCCCTACTTCCCCTACTTCCCCTACTTCCCCTACTTCCCCTACTTCCCCTACTTCCCCTGCCCCCTGCCCCCTGCCCCCTGCCTCCTACTTTGCTTGAATGGGTGTCAGGGCTACACCTTTGTAGTAATATCCTAAAATTTGCAGGTGGTTTGCACCACGTTTTGCTAATTCGTAAGCTCCCCATTGGCTCATTCCTAAACCGTGACCAAAGCCTAATCCTTGCAGGATAAAACCGCCATTTGCATCTTTACTAACAATAAACCGGGTACTTTTAATTTTGAGTGCGGTTCTCACTTCTTCACCTTGGAGAACTTTAGTCCCTTTATCACCAATAATTTTTAAGGATTTGACACTTTTGAAAGGTGAGAGAGTTTCGATAATCATGTCTTTGACATTACCAACACCGGAAATTCTGGCGCTAATTTCTCCGGGAGTGAAGGTTTTTACCCAGTTACATTCTTTGATCTTTTGGTCAAAGTCGGGAACAGCCCGCAGGTAAGGTTCTTTGCTAACCCAAACATCTTCAACGTTTTCAGTGTGTCCACCAGAACAAGCATGAAAGACGGAAAGAATGATTTGGTTGTTGTAGGTTAAGACTTTGCCGGCGGTGGTATCTGCTGCGGTGTAAGTTTTAGGAGATTCACTACTTACACCTTTATAAATTTGCCAACGGTCTGGACTATCCCCTAAATCGTAAACGGGATTTTTCCGCTGTCTTTCCCGTTCATAAAGGGCATAGGTACGGGCAGCAATGGCTTGGGCCTTGAGGGCTTCCTGTGGCCAGCTAGTATCCATTTCCCCACCAATAACGCTGTAGAGATATTCTTCTAAATCTACCCAGTTAACGGCAGTTAAACCGTTGGCTGTGGGTACTACTAGGGTTCTACCACGAAACCAGCGATCGCCTATATAAACATATCCCTTATTGGTGGGTTCAATCCAAAATAACCCCGATTGCCATCTATCTAAAGCTACACCTCCAGGAACTGCTTGAGCCGCAAAGGCACTCATTCCTGGTAATTCTCCCAGAGTCTTACCACTACTATCTTTGACAATAGCGGTTGTGGAAGCTCCGACTTTTACCTGTTTGACTTCTCTTTCAATTGCCACACGCAGAATTACAGATGCTTGTGCAGGAGCAAGTAATACAAACCACATCAGGATACCTATCCACCAATGTCTACCTTTCATCTCAGAAAACAAATTGCCTAATAACAGTGGGAATTTCATACTAATTGTTTGATCACAAGCGTCTACTATTCTAGTTCAGCAATTCTCTAAAACGGGAGATTGGGGACTGGAGACTGGGTAACTTTCTTCTTCCTTCTTCTGACTCGGTGACTCCTTTTTTCATGGTGTCAATATTTGGGGAGCATCATAAACTTCATTGCCAATAATACCAATTAGATTTAACTTGCTTAAAATTTCTGTAGCTTCCATCAGTTTATTGGGAGTAACTTTACCAATGCGTCCTACCATAATAATCCCATTACATAAAGAAGCGACAATTCTACCATCAACTGTATCTAAAACAGAGGGCGCATCTATCAGCACTAAATCATAATTTTGGGCAAATAAATCCATTAATTCTTGCATTCGCTCAGAACTCAACAAATTTGCCACATCTTCTGGTATGGGACCAGCAGTCAAAACATCAATAGCTGGGTGAATGGGTTGAATATAATTATGAAATGATGGATTAATATCATCAACAAGTAATAAAGATAAACCCCAATCATTGGTCAGCCCTAGAGTTTTATGTAAACTGGGAGAACGCAGGTTAGCATCAATTACTAATACTCTTTGGTGCATTCGAGCCGCACTAGACCCCAACCCTAAAGCCAAAGTTGTTTTTCCTTCTCCTGGTAGTGCAGAAGTTAACATCAATGATTTTAAAGGTAGAGAATTATTTAACATCTGAATATTTTGGTAAATAATATCTAAATTTTGATGATTAGGTAAATTTTTAATAATTTCCTGATGAGAAATATCCAGATTTTTAGATTTATCTCTAACTATAGATTGGAGTTGGCTTGTCCAACTATCTTTACGTTTTCCTAATCTTGGTACTGACCCCAATAACTGAATATTTGTGAGATTTTGTAAGTCCTGAGTATAGAAAATTGCATTATTAAATTTTCCCCAAATTAAAGCTGCTGCTAAACCCAATATTGGCCCAATTAATATGCCGCCAACAATTAGCAACCAGCGTAAATTCCCTATATGTATTCCCAAAGCGGGTTCTTCTAAAATTTGCCAATTAAAACCTTCTTGAGCAATTTTTACACCTAATGAATTTTGCACTTGCGTCAATTGTTGCAGTGTTTTGCGATAAATTTCTACATTTGCAACTAACCTCTTATATTCTGTAATCAAATTTGGGTATGTACTCAGCAAGGAACGAATTTCTTGTTCGGATTTTGCCAAATCACGATCATGAGCAATTAGTCCTAATGCGTTCACTTTTAATTGAGTTAAATCACTTTCTAATTTAGGTATTATTTGTCCTGATAATTCTGATTTACTATTGATATCAACGGCTTTATTTTGTCCTTGTTGTTGTAATAGTGTGACGATAATTTGTTTTTTTTGTTTCAGTTGTTCAATAATTGGATATTTTTCTGTGTAAAGTATCCGAGCTTGAGTTAATTCCTTTTCTGTTTGATTAAGTTCACGAATTAAGGCTTGAGATTGGCGAGATTCAAGGGAATCATCAATATTTATTTGATTTTGATGAGAAGAAGCAATTGCTTGTTCTAGACTGTTATGTCGAGTCTGTACATCTTGCAGTTGAGCGCGAGTTGTTTGTCGCTGCTTTTGGATATCTGCTAAAGACTGTAGTAAGATTTTACTTTGTAAAATTGGATCAATTAAATTATTCTGTTGACGAAATTTTTCTAATTTTTTCTCGGCTTTTAATACATCTTTTTGCAGTTGCGGTAGATGGTTATTAACAAATACTAACCCTTGATTAATCCGCTGATTTTTTTGATCGGTATTATAGTCCTGATATACTTTCTCTAAAGCTTGTAATACTCTTTTACTTTTCAGAGGATCTTTGTCTGTAAAAGAGATTAAAAATACTTGGTTTAAATTTTGATTAACTTCTGTAGCTCCGGGTAAATGAGTTAGTGATAAAGATGAAGTTTTATCAATTTCGCTGTTACTATAAATATCTTCTATGGTCATCTGTGGATAATCAGTATGAAGTAAATTTACAGCTTTTTGCACTAATTTAGCACTCAGCATTAATTTCACTTGACTACTGTAGTCAATAGATGATAACTGTGGTTTTTGTAAGTCTTTTGTCGTTTTTTTTGGCTTACTAGCTGGTAAAGATTTATCTGAATTATAACTTACCAATATTTGCATATAGCTTTGATAAGTTGGTTTAGTAGTAATAGCTAAGAGGCTTGTTACTGACATAACCGCACAAGAAACCCCTAGAATAAACCAACGGTGGTGAAGTGCAATCGCAGTTATTTTTTTGATATCAACTACAATATGTGTAGAGCTATTAAGCAATTTTTTTAACGTTATCGCATTTGTAGCCACAATTATATTCCTCTCAAATTCAATAATATATCTGGAAGAAGATGATAATTAGAAAACTTTTAGAGATATTTGATACTCAATGTTTTCTGTTTAATAATCAATACTTATTCTTCCTCTGATTACAGATATACTTAACGGAAAATATTCAGCAAGTAGTTCTTGGCTAATACCTTCAACTAGATATATGTCTAATCAGTGTGAGGAACATAAATTTTCTGCAAATATTTATCTTGGGAGGAGGTACCAGCAATACCTTTAGCAAATTTAAAAAAGCTTTAATTCTTAGGTTGGATTGTTCGCGTCAAAGTTGCGTAGTGATGGGGCTTATCCCTTGTGAGAGCCTAATATATGACTTAATAAATGCGTTGGGTTTTGCTTTGTTCAATCCAACCTACAAAAGAAGAAGAACTTTTTCCAGCTTGGTGCAATTGTCAAAACAAAAAAGCAAGCGTTAAAAACTTGCCCTCTATATAACTGGGGCGCTAGGATTCGAACCTAGGGATGGCGGGACCAAAACCCACTGCCTTACCACTTGGCTACGCCCCAATGGATTCACTATAGAGAATATAGCAGTTCTCTTGGGATAATGTCAAGTGTTTTGGGAAAAAAGATTTTACTTAGGAAAGATCCCCGACTTCTTGAAGAAGTTGGGGATGTGCGGGGGTCTGAGTGGCTAAAATACGCGATGCTGTAGGGATGGCATTTGTCGGCGGACTTGTTCTAGTCTCGTAGGTTTGATTTCGGCGATCGCCACTCCCGGTTTTTCCCCAGCGTCTGCTAAAATGACACCCCAAGGGTCAATAATCATGGCGTGGCCATGAGTTTGGCGACGGTCATAGTTAGTACCAGTTTGGGCGGGTGCAATCACATAACAGGTATTTTCTATGGCTCTAGATTGCAATAATACTTGCCAATGATCTTTACCAGTAAAAGCGGTAAAAGCGGCGGGAACAAATAAAATATCTGCACCCTGACTTGATAAATGTCGGTACAGTTCGGGAAAACGGACATCATAGCAAATAGAAAGGCCAATTTTCCCCAAGTCAGGGGAAGCATAAACAGGAGGTAATTCCAGTCCAGCCATGACGGTACTTGATTCTTGGTAGGTATTACCATCAGGAACATTGACATCAAATAAATGGACTTTTTGGTAACGGGCGAGTTCTTGACCGTTAGCACCGATAAGTAATGCTGTATTATAAACCTTACCGTTATGATCCACAGGGATAGGGAAGCCGCCGCCGAGAATGGTAATTTGAAAGCGTTGTGCCATTTTGTGGAGAAATGTTTCCGTTTCTTGGGCGATCGCATTTCCTTGTGCTAGTTTATCTTTTTCTTCTCCCATAAAAGAGAAATTTTCTGGTAAACTCACCAATTCCGCACCCTGACGCACGGACAAATCAATTAATTCTTCTGCTTGTGCCAGGTTTTTTTGCAAATCAGGCACACTGGTCATTTGAATAGCGGCGGCTAAATAAGACTTCATAGATTCAAAAACAAACGGTAAATTGAGACAATGTAGATATTTGGCATTGGTGAATGAAAGTATGAATTTGCCTCACGCAAAGGCGCAAAGGCGCAAAGTTTAAGAGTTTCAGACATGGAATTTTTGCTTTTCATCTCTCAATTCAGCAACGCCAGATATTTAAATATATCGTCATATCATGCCATTTGAACTTCTAGAGTCACCGAGGTAGAAAGAAGGAGTTAAGAATCTCTCAAAAATCGTTTCTTTAAAGCCAAGGGCAGATTTTTCGCCATTTCTAAACCTTCTGTATTTTGCCAATTAGTTTTTTCATTTAACAATCTAATTTCTAGAGGTAACAGCGATAACTTATGAATTTGACACTCTCAGGGCTAAAGACGCGCTCGTTTCCCACTTACCGCGAGGTCTTATGACTATATATAGAATCTTTGCCAGAAAAATTTACACCATAAACCTCTATTAACCGGACAATTACGGTATTATTCAGTGGAATTACGGTTAATCCAAATACCTCTTATTCCTGCGGATTTTGCCCCATAATAATCATCTGTTATACTGTCGCCAATGTGCCATGCGGCTTCCGGTGAACACTTGTGCTTGTTTAAGGCAATTTTAAAAATTTCTGGATCTGGTTTAGCAGCACGGACTTGAGTAGAAATGGTCACAGAAGTAAAATATTCTTTAAGTCCTAAACCTTGCAATACTAAATACAAACGAGAATCAAAATTAGATAATATTCCTAATTCAATTCCTAAGCGTCGCCAGTTGATTAAAGCTAACTTAACATCAGGATAAACATACCACGGTTCGGAAGTCCCAAAGTGGATATAAAGTTCGGTAAAAAAAGCGGGAAAATCGGTAAATTGTTGGAGAACTCCTGCACCTTCAAAGGTATTTAAAGCAATTATCTGCCACCAATCATATTCACGCTGGGGAATATCTTTGATATCTGCATCAATAAATATCGGTGGTGGTGATGCTTTGAAGCTTTTCATAAAGTTTTCATCCAAAATTTGGGCGGAAACTTCTACACCAAATTCTTGGGCGATTTGTCGGTAAATTTCCCCAACACTACCTTTAACACCAAACAATGTCCCCACAGCATCTACAAAAATAACTTTAGGCTTTTTCATAAAATGAATACTTTAACTAAATACATAGCAATGATATCTGAATTTGTCCAAATCCCCGACTTCTCAAAGAAGTCGGGGATCTTTAATTACTTAGAAATGGCTTCTATTATAGGGCTAACTAACCAATTAAAACCGACTTTCAATTGATGATTTAAAGTTGGTAAACGATACAGATAAGCCAGCCGACGGGCTAAGTACGCAAAAGAACCATCTAATTGCACACCTAACCCGGTGAGGGTGGCGTTATCTATTCCTAAAGCCATCATTTCTCCTAATGGTTGATAGCGGAAGGGAAGGAGGGGACGATTGGTAATAGTAGCCCAGATATTCCAAGCGGTATAATCAGCTTGTTGGAAAGCAACTTGGGCGGTGGCGGGGACTTGTTTTCCTTCTGCGTCGAGACAGTCGGCTAAATCTCCTAAAGCAAAGATTTCAGGATGTTCTATGGCTTGTAGTTGGGCTGTGGTGGTGATTTGTCCACGCTGATTTTGCTTGAGGGGTAAGGCTGTGACAACTGGAGAAACTTTTGTTCCCACTGTCCAAATGACTACATCTACGGGAATGGTATCTACTTGATTTTTATACTCCAGAGAGATGCTATTGTGATCAATTGCTGCTACTTTGGTTTCTAAGTCAATAAATACGCCTTTGCTATCTAAGGCTTTTTTGGCGGCTTCACGGTTAAATTCTGGGGAAGTGCGGAGAATTTGGTCGCTGAGTTCAATCAGGCGGAAACGTCCTTTTTCACCGATTCTATCTGCTAGTTTACAAGCTAATTCTACGCCGCTGTAACCTGCACCAACTATGGCGACACGGATTTTTTCGGGATTTGCTGCTTCCAGAATTCGCAGCCGTTCTTCTAATTTGTAGGCATCTGTGATAGTACGGAAAGGGTAAGCATGAGTGACAGCACCGGGAACTAAATCTAGGGGTGTTTCGCCACCTAATGCTAAGACTAAGCGGTCATAATTTAGTTCTGATTTATCTTGTAATTGAACTGTTTGCTTGCTAATGTCTATTGTGGAAACAGCGGCTTGGTGAAACTGGATTCCTGTTCCTTGGAGTAATTCTGAGTAGGGTGGGGCGATTTCCCAGGTTTGGAGTTCTCTGGTGAGGAGTTCGTAAAGCAGGGGAGAAAAGACAAAGCGATCGCTCTGATCTACTAAAATAATCTCAGGTTTTGGTGTAGATTCCCAGGGTAATTGGCTTAAACGCAGGGCGGTGTAGAGTCCACCAAAGCCACCACCTAGTATACAAATTTTTGTAGTTGGTTGAGTCATAGTTTTTTTAGGTGCTAAATCCCAGTCAGATATTTATTTTAGTGTAATGTTTTATTACGGTTTCTTGCCATTAACCGACAATCCTGATATCTATCTTCATGCAAATCAAGACAAATGGTAATTTTATTTAAGAATCAAGATTTGAACGCAGATAAACGCAAATAAACGCAGATGAATTAATAGATTGAATAATTCTGTGTTAAATGTTTTCTATGACAAACTACATAGTCGCTAATACAAATTCTCCTTCGTTAACAGAGTTATTTATTGATGTATCATAAACCAAGCCTGTTTTTTCTGCATGAACATGAATAGTTGTGGGTAATTCACCTATTTTATTGAAAGTGAGAACCTGATATAGCAAATCTCCCTGATTTACTGAAGTACCTAATGCAGCTTTAGATAAAATCATTCCTCCTACGGGACTCCAATATTTTTTTAGTTGACTAAGTGAACGAAAATTTGTTTGATGAGATATAGTTTTTGATTGGGTTAAATCCTGTATTTCTAAAATACTTTTTTGAATTAAATAGTTTTTAATTCCCCGCACTCCTTTAGATATTGAATCTGCATTCATTTGCATTCCCGTTCCTAATTCTAATGTCCATGCTTCTTTATCAAATATCATTTTTTGTCCGGTTAATTTTAACAAAGTTTTCTCTAAAGCTAACCAGGGTTTGATAAATGATTCATCAAAAGCATCACCATCATATTCATCAAATAAAATGCTATAATTAAGGAGAAATAAATTAGCACTATCTTCTCGATTTCGGAAATAATAAAGGTATTCTATTCCTTCTCCAGTGTGACTATGTAAATCAATTACGTAGTCTGCATCTAAATACAGAGATTGCAGCCTATAACGATATTTATCAGTTAGTTGTACACTACTAGGGGCATTTATTTTATCTAAAAGACTATCGAAACTAGTTTGAATTTTTTGGGAAAAGTTATATTTAATTGTATCTATATCTAAACCAATTTGAGAACGAGCAAATTCTTCTATATCATCATGTTTTTTTTCATAATCCCAAAAAATTCTATTCCAATTTTGACTATCGTAAACATTGAATCTACCTGTTGAAAAATTATGAGTTCGTTGGTTAACAGCTAAGGGATTACAAACAGGTACAAGCCAAATTTCTCCTATAATCTGAGTATTATTTAATGTCGTTAAGAAATCAATAATTTGGTAAATGACAGCATTACCAACAATTTCCGCACCGTGTAAGTTAGATTGGATATATACTTTTTTACCAGATTTAGCCCCAATAAATTTATATACTTGAAGAGAAAGAAACTCACCAGAAGCAAGTTGAAAAAGGGGAATAGTTGCAATAGTGGCAATCATAAATCAAATCCCTAGTCAAACTAATAAACAGTTTACTACTTAATTTTGATGATTGAATCGGTGTTATAGCGGTTATTGGTTGAGTGAAATACAAGAACCCCCTCCCCGAAAGCGAGGAGGGGGCTTATGACTGTATCTTATTCTATTATGTAAGTTAAGTTAATAATTACCCTCCTGCGAGGGTTTTCAAGTAATAGCAAAGTTATCTTAACTTTCCGTAGTTGTAGAGGAAACGATAGGAATTTTTATTTCACTTGTAAATGTATCTAATAGTTTAAATGAAAATACCACAATAGCCGTTATTGAAAATAATGTCATCGCTAACCATAAAAGATGGTTACTGTGAAAATACCAACTAGCTATAGCCATAGGTATGAAACCTCCGCCAAAGGAAATGAGGGCAGAATTACGTAATGTTCGCCCTTCGGTTAAACCTCCAAAGAATCCTTCTAGAATCACATTAACTGCAAAAAACCCCTGAAATGGTAACAACCATCTGACATAGTCAGAAATGTTTTCAGTTACTTCAGTGTGGTTGGTTAATAGTCCAAATATAGTTTCTGGAAAAAGAATATATAAAATAGCAATGGGAATTGAAAGCAATAAGCTAGTGAGTAAACTAACAATTAGTAATGGTTGTAACTGCTGTAATGTACCTTGTCCCTTAAAGTTTCCTGTGAGGCTTTGGGTGGCAAATCCTACTCCTTGAACAACAAACATATTCAAAGCTGCTGCTTGAAAAAGAACACTATTTTCTGCTAATATCTCTGTTCCCATTGCCGAACTGAGTTCAGTAAAAATGGCAAAGGTAGAGACTACGGCCAAACTCCTAACTAACATATCTCTATTTAACTTAAAGGTAGCTTTAATAGCTGACCAATCCAAAACTTTTGGGATTACACCTGATAGAATTGACCAATCAATGTGGAAGCAAACTATAATTAAACCTATGAATAATGATACATACTGGCTAATGGCTGTAGTTAAACCCGCCCCTGTACTAGCCCAACCCCAGCGAATAATAAATAAGTAGTCCAGCACTACATTAGTTAGGCTTTCTATTACAGATATTAGCACCACAAAAATATTAAGTTCTCGGCCAAAAAACCAACCAACTAGGACAAAGTTGAGTAAAACCGCAGGTGCGCCCCAAATACGAGCCTGAAAATAGTCAAGACCGGCATCTTTTACCTCTGTTGCACCGACTAAAAAGGTAAACCCTACTGTTTGTAAAGGGTACTGAAGAATCACGATGAATATACCTATCCCGAAGGCAATCAGACCATTTCGGAGTAATACTAATAGTATGGCTTCTGGATCATCTGTTCCTACAGCTTGTGCCGTCATACCATTGCTAGAAGAACGTAAAAAATTCAAAACTCGATATAAGTAGCTAAAAAGAATTGTGGCTAAAGAAACTCCTGCTAGGTAACGGATATCAGGTAAATGTCCCAAGTAGGCTAGGTCTATTAAACCCGACAATGGCACAACAATACTAGAGAGAATATTTGTAAATGCCAGTCGGTAAAAGCGAGATAGGAAGTTATATTCTTGAGGGATTGTAAAATTCATGTTCTGAATTGTTAATTTCTTGGCAATATTTTCAGTAAATTCTTATCTATCTGGCAACTGCTATATTGACCCTAGCTTGATGTTATAAATGCGCCAATGCCCAGACGTGGTAGGGGAATTCTGGTTCGTTATCTAGGGAATGAGAAACAGGATCATATTCGACCCATTGAGAGAAATTAGCAATGATACATTGGCGATTTCCCCAAGAGCCAGTTTGAATGTTATCTAGAGGAAATCCGCATTCGTGGAGAAAGTGTTTGAGTCCAGTTTCTGTCCAGCGTGTGCAATCTATAGGGTAGTTATGAATTTTTATTAAAAAAGGGACAGAGATGAGAAAATACCCTCCGGGGGAAAGCATGGAAATAATATTGCGACCGGCTCGATAGGGATATAATAAATGCTCAAAAACTTGTTCTGCGATAATTAAATCAAACTTTCTTGGTAGGGGTGCAGAACAAATATCATATTCTGGATAGTTGATATTTTCATACTCTTGAAACCCAAAAGTTTCCCAAGTCTTGCCTGAAACTTCTAATACTCGCCATTTTGAAAACGGCAAATTCTCTAGTAGCTTCGCCGTTTCCCGGTTCATTATGACTCGACTCCAAGTGATCCCCATAATTGTATTTCTTGTATAAATTCTTGATAATTTAATTTTATTTTTGAGTAAATATACGATCAAGTTCGTCTTCACTCAGAGCTATTAATGGCGTGAGATCAGGATTTGATAAAAAAGCTGGTCTTTCTTTGTTGGGAAGGGCGCTGTTTTCAATACTACTATAGGTGATGACAAAGTTTCGGCGGTCCCAGGGAGAAATGTTGGCAACAGAACCATGTAATGTATCGTAATGTACAAACAAAACCGACCCCGCGAGACCTTTCGGTGCGACAATTCCTTGCACAGATGCAAATTTGGCAATCGTTTCTGGAGCGACTGCTAAGGATGAATTAGTAGTTGAAGCGGAATTTGCCGCTTCGAGTATTCCCTGTTGATGAGAACCTGGTATGTAATATACTGGTCCATTAAATTCATTGACTTCATCTAAGAAAAGGATGGCATTTCCTCCTTTTGGTGAGGAAATTCGTTCGTAATACTGTGCAAATGCAGAGTCTTGATGCCATCCCCACATTCCGCCGGTAAAAGCTGGCTTCATGACGATTTTGCTGCGAAAAACGTACAATTCACTGGCAAAAAGTTGTTGTGCAACTGCCAATAGACGAGGGTGACGGACTAAATCTCGGAAAATTTTGTTATTGAGATGAACTCCATAGAGAGTGCGTAAGGTTTTTTGATCATCTTCCAAAACACGACCAACTGCTTCATCGTCCATGACATTGGGAATTTGATCACAAATTACTGATATTTCCTCACGGCTAAAACACTCTGGAATGAACAAAAATCCTTGTTCTTGATAACTTGTTAGTGCTTCTGTTGTCAGTTTCATTTTGCTGTTAATTAGAATTTACTTAGTTAATGCAGATAATAAAATTTGTACTATTTCAAAACATGAGAAATGCTGTTCCTCTGTTTAAATTCTAAAATTTTATCTACTGCTTTTTGCGTGCCACCTGATGTTATCAAAGAATTACTTAATAGATCAATGTTACTACGAATTTTTTCATCTTTGATAATCTGTTCAACAAGCGATCGCAATTTCAATGGAGAAATATTTTTCTGTTTTACCCATACTCCGATATTTAATTCTTCTACACGATTAGCTACTAAATATTGATCACCTCCTTGGGGAAATACAACCAGTGGTACTTTGTTAATTAATGCTTCCCAAGTGCTATTAGTTCCCCCATGAGTAATGAAAACACTAGCTTGTTGAAGCACTTGCATCTGAGGTACATAGTTACTGACAATAAAATTAGGGGGAATCTTTCCCAATTCAGCAATATCTATAAATTTCCCTACAGACATTACCACCGTATACTCACTATTTGCAAAAGCTTGTAAACATTGTTGATAAAAAAAGGTTTTAGAATTATATGATGTCACTGATCCTAGTGAAATATAAATAATTGGTTTTTCTGCACTCTTTAGTAAAGGAAATTGAGGATCAACTGCTCTCTCGCTGTAGCAAGGTCCTGTAAAAATATAACTGGCATCAAAATATGAACGTTGGATCTGAAACATTTCCGATGTATAAACAATATTTAAATCACCTCGCAAATTCATAGAATTTGGTTGTAGTTGAAATACATCTTTTTTGCTAATAGATTTTAGTGTATATTTTTGGGTTAATTGCCGCCAAAGTTGTTGATGTCGGTAAAATCTTTGTAAATGTTTAACAATATCATTAATCGGGTAGGCTGCTAATAACAATGGTAACGGGGGCAAAAAATGAGGTGGTAGAAGAAAATTTGTATGGAAGCAAACGCTAGGTATATTAAGTAAATCAGCACAGATAGCAGCCCATAAGCATTTAGCATGAAAAATAATTAATTTAGGGCGGTTGATTTTTAAATTTTCTAATAATATTGGTACAGCATCTAAGCAATATTCTATTAACCGAGATTGCAGTGTCGGATCTAAATCTGGAGGTTTCATGCTAGGCAGTGGTTGAAATCTAGCACCTGCTGATTCAATTTTATCTCGAAATTCATCGAAGTAATAATAATCTATTTTTTCTCCTCTATCAGCGAGTTCTTGAATTAAACCTAGAGTTGTATCAATCCGGGTATAACTAGGAAGATCAAAGAAAGCAATATCTGCCATAATAGTAAGTCCTAAGTCATCAAATCAGTGTTAAATTTTGATCAGAAAAATTACTAACCTGTGGGGTTATTGATTTTATTGGCAGTGTTGAATTTTTCCACAATAACTTACAAATTTTACAATAATTTACAAATTTTATGGATAGTGATCCAAAAGTAGTCAAAAAGCCACACCTTTTCTATTACTTGTTATTTCTCTGTTGTTATGTATTGACGTACATAATTACGTTCGAGTAGTATTTTCACTTTATGAGCAGCAAAGGCTATGGTTAATGACAAGATAAATAAAGTCACTACAAAAACGCGAGCTTGATAATTTTCTGTAATCATAGCTATAGCGGCAAGAATAATTGCTGTGACAACTAAACTGTGTTTGACTCGATTACTTATCTGATGAGCGCGATTGCAAGAATTACAGATTTGAGTGTGACGGGTGAAGCGATCGCCTATGTCCAATGATTGTAGAATACCATTAAGATTGCTTGTTGCATATCCTTGATAAAACGGCAAATCAGTTCCGTATTTATCTAACCACTTGCGATATTCAATTACCAAGACATCAGAAGTTTTTAATGGCAAAAACAATTCTTTCATACTCTTGCCTAAACGTTCTATTTGCATCTGTTGTTCTCGGATAATTTCCGCATCTCCCTCCAAAAGTATATGACGAAAACAATGCTCAATCCAGACAGGTTGTAGTTTCTTGACCCAAGGAAGCACACTATTATAATTTCTAAGTAAAATCTTACACTTTCCTTTACCTGTTGGTATCGAATATAACTCCGCGCCCGCAAACAAACCTTGTTCTTTCCAAACCGCATATCTCACTAAATTGGGAGCAATAAACTCAAGAACTATCCAAGGTTCATTGGTTTGTTGATTTCTATATCTACCGCGAATTCCTTGAGATGAAACATCAATTACCTCCATTTCTAGAGCTTGTGCGTCTTCTCGCTTAAAACGTTTACCATGATGGTTAATTGGAATATGCGCTGGATCAATAACATTTTCGATAAAATATGATTGGTCATAAGGAAGGTCTAGTAAATAATCGGTTTTTATAAATTTAGGATCGTCTAATTCTGCTAAAACAGGAATCATTTTTTCATCAGCAGCTTGTGCATTTCCAGGCCACATCCAGACAATGCCTTGTTTTTCTGTCACAGCAAAAGATTTTACACAAGCATTATGGGGGATTTTACTCCCTGCTGATAACTGGGGAATATGCACACATTTTCCATTAGCACTAAACTGCCAACCGTGATATAAACATTCTAGTTTGCCATCAACAACTTGTCCTTGAGAAAGTTTAGCTGTTCGATGAGGACAAATATCTTGTAAACAACCAAATTTGCCATGAGCATCTCTGAATAATACTAATGGTTCATCATACAGAGAAAATCCATAAGGCCGCTTCTGAGGTAAATCTCGTACAAAAATAATAGGATACCAGCAATTTCTCCAGTTAAATTCTTGAGATATTTCTGGTCTAGGTAAGGCAGATACCAAAAGTTCTGGATCAGGGGAATCAGTCAGCATTTTTTTTAGAAATTTTTGTTTATTTGTCTTGGTAATTCATTAAACTATCCCCACAGAAAGCTCACAAATTTTGCTATCAATAATCAAAACCAGTGCTACTGTCATGAAAATCAGGTTTTATCAGTAATTAAACCCACTTTAAAGCCTGAGAAATAAAGTCAATATGGGGAGCTTTTTGTGCCATTCCTATCCCTACATGAGTTCCATATATACCTTCGTTAACAACTGAATTTATTGACCAATCAATTGTTTCTCCAATCTTTTTATTAGCACCAAAGGCTATTTCTGTCAGATTTAAACCTCTTTCTAAGTTGTAAGTCATATCTAATAATGCAGCAGTCTCATCTTTACCATCTATGATCAGATGAGTTATGGCATTATCTTCTATTTCTAGATATTTTTCTTGACTTAATTTCACCCTATCTGTAATATATTGTAAGGGCTGCCAATTATAATCTTTTGTTTCTTGAGTTGTAGTCTGGGTTAATATGCCATCAAAATAGAAAGTTCCATCTACAGAAAAGCTGGATTTATTTGCTTTTGTATTCACTACTGAACTTTCCCAGAACTCAGCCACAGAGTAAAACCATCCTGACTCCAGTTCCACATCAGCATTAGCTATTTCTATATTCTCACCTAGAGAGCATTTGAGCTTACTTCCTCTTGAGTCTGATAAATATAACTCACTTTCACTTTCAGCTATTTTATCGTATAAAATATCTCGAATTGCTAATGCTTGTTCAAGATCACCTGATAATAGCTGATTAAAAGAATATTGAATTACAGGTAAGCTCCCATCAAATTTTACTGCTGGCAAATGTACTATGGTACTTTGAGAATCATGCCAGAGTTGTTTAAGTTTGTAATAGTAGCTATAATCTGAAAAGATTAAAAAGGCTGTTTGTTTACTCTTAAAGTCATAATCATCAAAAAAAATAGTTTTATATCCTTGCTCCTGAGAGTAAGTATGAATTTCATTACTATCAACAATAATTGGCATCTGTCTTTGCAGAAAAGCTTGATAAAACTCTAAGATGTGCATATTTGTTTAACCGACTCCAAAACTTTATTGTCTTCAAGATATCTTAGCTAAGTAGTGTGAAAACTTAATAAGTTTGGACAACAATTCTAAGAATTGTTGCCCAAGTGCTTAGACTAATTTACCAACTTGTAAATACTTACATTACTTGGTAATGTTCAGCAAATTCTTACCAGTAAATATTGCCCAAATTGCTACGGGTTTCTTTGTTAACTTGTTCAAGTTTACGTTTTTGTGTTTTCTTAGCGTTCATTTTAGTTGCTCCTTAAAATTTGCAATTTTAGCTACTAATTGGCGAGTTGTTTTTTAACTCGTTGATATCACTGTATCAGCATCAATTTGATTTAACAAGATCAATTTCCAAAATGTTTACATTTTTTAATAAATAAAGATGGATCAGGTAATTAAGGTTTAATTTGCAGTTTTTAAGTCAAAAAAACCCTTTATATTACAGTCCGCTTGCACAATACAACTATGCCAATGAATATACCTTGTATTATCCCATTATTCTAACTAGCTCTGCATTTTTGTGACTAATATTCAGCCTATAAGCATTGACTTTTATGGTTTATTTATCAATTATCTTCACTGTTTGGGTATGACTATTACTGGTGAATTATTAATAGAATAGGCTGATGACAAAAAGCGTATTAATCATAATATAAATATCCGGTTTTATTCGTGAAATTACTTGGATATGATCAACTCGTAGCCTGCTATCCTAGCAAAGTACCTTTATTAATGTGAGAATACCAATGGCGGATTTAAAAATAACGGCTGGAGAAAACTATAATGATTATGTAGGACCAGCAAAAGAGTACGATTTCATGGGAGCGTCTCAATTTCGGTTGCTTTGTACACTAGGTCTCCGATCTCAGCATAAATTGCTTGATTTTGGCTGTGGTTCGCTCCGTGCAGGTCGGCTTTTTCTACCTTACCTTGATGAAGGTTGTTATTACGGAGTAGAACCCAACAAGTGGTTAATCGAGGATGCTATAAAGTTCCAAGTTGGAGAGGATCTCCTTCGCATTAAAAAACCGTGTTTTAGTTATAACGATAAGTTCTCTTTAGCTGAATTTGAAACCGATTTTGATTTTATCCTCGCACAGTCCGTATTAACTCATACTAGGACTAATTTAGTAGATCTTTGTTTTCAGAACTTTGCTAAACATTTGAAACCTGATGGTCTTATCGTTGCTACTTTTATAGAGGGAGATACCGACATGGAAGGGGATGGTTGGGAATATCCTCTATGTGTAACAATTCGACCAGCGACAATTAAAAAGTTAGCACAAGATGCTGGGCTTGTGGGAATCTCTATCCCCTGGTTTCGTCCCAGACAAACTTGGTATGTTTTTGCGAAAAACCAAGACCGTCTTCCAACTCAGGCTATGTTTCCTTATCTTCATGGTGTTGTCCTATTCGATCCAATGTTTGAGAGATCAAAAGCATAAAAATTGACACAACTTTTACTGGATCTGGGTTTCTGGCTTTATTTTCCAATCCGATAGATGTAATCATTGCTTTAAACTAAAACTATTGTATGGCAAGGGTTACATCATTTCATTTAGGGAAAGTGACAGAAGAGGAGTTATTTGACAGGTTATATAGGATGGCAATTTATAGCGGTATGCACTTGAATGACATACATCATAAGTCCCCTCCTCGCTTGCGGGGAGGGGGTTGGGGGTGGGGTTCTTGTATTTCACTCAACCAAGAACCGCTATATCGGCATTAAATAATCTTGATGCTTTGAGAAATAAAATCAATATAAGGAGACTTCTGTGCCATACCTATGCCTATGTGCGTTCCATATACTCCTTGATTCATAATGGAGTTTATCTGCCAATTCAGATTTTTTTCAATATTTTTGTTACAGCCAAATCCTATCTCAGTAAAACTCAAGTTACGTTCTAAACCATAATCCATTTCCAGTAATATGGAAGTTTCATCCCTACCATCCAAAATGAGATGAGTTATAGTATTATCTTTGATATGAATATATTTTTCTTGACTTGAATTGACCTTCTCAAGTAAATATGTTAAAGCATCCTGGTGACGTTCTCTCACTTCTGGGTTTGCACAAGCGTAAATTATGCCATCAAAAAAGAAAGTTCCATCTAGTGAAAAACTTGATTTATCACTTTTAATATTGACTATTCCGCTTTCTAGCATTTCCGAAATTGAGTAAAACCATCCTGGTTCTAAATCATCTTGAGTATTTATAACTTCTAAACTTTCTGACAATAAGCACGTTAATTTAGTCCCTCTATGATCAGATAAATATAATTCATCTTCCACTTCAGCAATTTGCTCATAAGTTTTAGCTCTTAACTCTAATACTTCTGTTAAATTACAAGAGAGAAGTTGCTCGAATGAATAAGCGATAATTTGAGGATTTATATCATATCTAACTGCTAGTAGGTGGATAATCGTACTTTTGGAGGTACGAGATAGTTGCATAAGTCGATCATGATAACTATAATCTGAAATCACAGCAAATGCTAGTTGTTGACTAGCAAAATCGTAATCATCAAATAAAATAGTTTGATATCCTTGCTCTTGAAAATAATAATTAAGATCAGTGCTATCAACAAGGATAGGAATTTTTTTATTAACTAAGGAATGATGAAAACGTATGGCATTCATTGAGAACTTTGTTCCTGTTTTGATTGATGATAAAAATTACTAAGCTTTATTTTTAAACATCCAGAGTTTCAGAGGGTGTTTGAAAAGTTTTGAATAAAACCCCCATTCCCTTGCAGGGAAGGGGGGTAGGGGGGTTAGGTTTTTGGAGATTACTGGTTTGATATAATACTTTTCAAACAACCTCTCAGATAACCGACTGCTTAGAGAAGTCGGGTGTTTTGTTGTTGGGAAATTATTGAAGATTCCCATATCTAACCATTCTAACTACAGTTTACTACAAAATCCTAATTATTGAATTAGTTTTGTATCACTATCTTGAGAATAAATGTCTAATTTATTTCAGATAAGGTTTTAAATTGTTCCTCACTAATACGTCCTGCTGCATATAAAGTTTCTGTAATTTCAGAAATTGTTAAAACTGCGTGTGCTTGATAACCATTTTCTCGCAATCTGTCTTTTACACCTTGCTCATGGTCCATAAATACTACAATATCATTGACATTTAATCCTGCATATTTTAACTTTCCTGCTCCTTCCATTACGCTTTTACCACTGATCAAAATATCATCAACAACGACAACAACTTCTCCAGGATTAAAATTACCTTCTATTACCTTGCGGGTTCCGTGTGCTTTTACTTCTTTGCGGGGAAAAATCATCGGGGAATTTAGATGTAATGATAATCCAGTAGCAGTAGGTAAAGAACCATAAGGAATACCGGCTATTCTATCATAAGTTAGGTCTTTAAGAATCTCTGCATAAGCAATTACTATCTGATGAAATATTTGGGGATTGGAAATGATTTTGCGGAGGTCTATATAATAGGGAAAGGTAGCTCCAGAAGCTTGGACAAATTCACCAAACATGATACAACCAATGTCATAAAGTTGTAGAATTAAATCTAAAAGCGGGTGTTTATTTAACAAACAAACATCAGGGAACCAGACGGAACAAGCGGAGTTTTCTTGGGAAATTTCAGTTCTGAGATGATTAATTTCCGCCCTTAAAGATTGCAGTTGTGTAGATAGATTTTCACTTCCTAACATATCTTGAGAAACGGGAAGAAGTAACCCATCACCATTATAATTTAATCCCGCTGATAGCAAATTTTTAAGATTACCACCTTCAGACCAAATACTGCGGGCTAAAATTACTCTTTCTGGTGCTTCTTTGCGAATTTTTGCTAAAATATCTGGCTGAATAGTTCCTACTTCTAAACCCAGTTGTTCAGGTGTTCCCCAATTTTTTGCTTCTTTAACTACTTGTAAATAAAAAGGGGATTCCGCTGTAGGGTATTGCTGCAAAATAACTGCACCTGGATTAGAAGTTGTACACAAAATAAAAACGGCTTTATCGGGATAAACTAAAAAGGGTGCTACGTGATCTTGTCCTGCATAAGGACTCAATGTAATCGCATCAATTTGCCATTCTTCAAAAACAGTTTTAGCGAAAATTGTACTAGTATTAAGATCGCTATGTTTGGCATCTAATATAATCGGAATATGGGCAGGAATAGCGTTTAAAGTTTTTTCTAATAATTCCCATCCTGGAATACCTAAAGCTGCGTAAAATCCCAGAGTTGGTTTATAGGCACATACTAAATCACTGGTTTGGGAAATAGTAAATTCTAACCAATTCCACAGACTATCAATCATACTTTTGGGATCTGATTTCTGGGAATATCGTTCAGGGAGCATTTCTGGATTAGGATCTAGTTCTACAAATAGTAAACTCTGATTTTGAGCGATCGCCCCATTCAATTTATCGTAAAATTTCATAAGTTCTCCTAGCAATATTTTAACTTTAAGGCACTTACTAAAATACTAACTCGCTTTCTCTACTATTATATCATTAATGGTAACATGATTATCCGTATATGCGTTAATCTGAGGTAAATGTGGTCATTCCCTCCCATTCTGCCAAGATTTTAGCACTAATTCCCGGTACTTTATCTACATCTTGTAAAGAAGTAAATTTTTGCTGTTGACGGGCTATAATTATCCTTTGGGCTAACTTTTCACCCACACCAGGAAGAGTTTCTAATTCTGCTTGACTTGCTGTATTGAGATTAATTTTAGTGGTAATTGGATTTACGAAAGATGATGGTTGTTTAATTTGAGGACATTTTTTAACTTCTGCATCTATTTTAGATTTAATATTTGCTGGTAAACCGGGTTTTATTTTACCATAAAGTCGGTTAAATTCCCGTTGATAATGTGCTGCTACTGTAGGATTTTCAATCACTATTAATGTTTCATCATTGCCATGATTAGCAGCTTCTGACCAATTATGTGAACCTGTAATTACGGTTTGGTTATCAATGACTGCAAATTTATCGTGTAATAAATCTCCCTTGGCTAAAATTGGGACTCCAACGGTAGAAATGGGATTTTTCCAAGGACGGTTATCAACTTCATATTTACAGTTATCACTTAAAGCAAATCCCATCATATCTAACGCTTCACTGTAGGGACGATAAGCAAATTGAGGTTCAATTAAAGCCCGAACTTGCACATTTTGATGATGACGTTCTTCGAGAATATTAGCAAGTTGTTGATCTGAAAATACAAATAATGCTAAATCAACAGTTTTTGTACTTGTAGATAAGGTTTTAGCAATTAATCCATTACTGCTAATACTCCCAGGTTCAGTGGGAGAAGTTGGAGAAAAATGAACTGTAACTTTACTGTTACCTAATATGATTGTTTTTGGTGCGCGGACAGGTTTCTTAACACCAAATTTACTATCTGGTTTTCCTCCTATTCCGTCACCCCACATAATATTAAACTCTTCCGTGAGTAAACTTGCTAATTCAGAACTATCAATTTTTAATAGATTATTTGCATTCCCTAAACTGCTAGGATTGCTAAAATCTCCAGACGTATCACTCAAAGTAAAATTGGCAGAAGTAATAATCACAAACCGATGATCAACAATGACAAACTTATGGTGCATTAAACTGCTACCCTTTGAACCATCAGCAGTATCATCAATCCAAGGAATATTGGCATTTTGAACAATAGCTAAACCATCCCGTTGACTAATTTCCTCCGGTGTGATTTGATGATCTTGATTAATATCCACAAATTTCCGAAATTCTTGATATCGTTCCTGTTCTTTTTTTCCTAACTTAGTTATTTCCGCAGCAGTAAAACTACTCCAAGTCCGAGAATAATTACTTTCTAAAATCAACCTTATTTTTACGCCATCCTTTTGTTTTTGTGCTAATATTTGAGCAACTTTTGGTAAACGTAACTCTTGGACAGCAATATCAACAGTAAATTTAGCTTGAGAAATAGTGTCCACAATCTGCTTTTCTAAATCATCCCCCAAGCGGGTTTGCTGACGATAAGTCTCTTGATATTCCGAAGATTGGGAATTATTGAAGTAAACTTGAATTAAAGAATCTTGAGGTAAAGGTGCTAAACGCTGATTTGATGATTGAACCTGTTGACAACCACCTAAAGTGAATAGCAATAAAAAGATATAAGAAAAATAGCGGATTTGTGGGAAAATAAACACAGTAATCTGATCAAAGTAAATTACAGCGATTTTAATGTATTTATATCACACCCTGCATTAAATTCTTTCTTCCTTTGCGTCTTTGCCCCTTTGCGTCTCTGCGCGAAACTCTTATTTATTAATTTTTATGCAAATATATCTAGATTACAGTGCAACTACCCCAACTCGTCCAGAAGCGATCGCAATTATCCAAAAAATCTTAACACAACAGTGGGGTAATCCTTCCAGTTTACATGAATGGGGCAACCGTGCCGCCTTGGTTGTGGAAACAGCCAGAATCCAAGTTGCAGGATTAATTAACGCAGTTCCCGAATCTATTATTTTCACGTCTGGGGGAACAGAAGCAGATAATTTAGCGATTATGGGAGTGGCGCGATGTTACACTACTCCCCAACATATGATCATTTCCAGTGTAGAACATTCCGCCATTTCAGAACCGGCGAAAATGTTAGAAAATTGGGGTTGGGAAATTACCCGTTTAGGTGTAAATCATCAAGGAAGAGTCAACCCCGAAGACTTAAAAGCAGCTTTACGACATAATACTGTTTTAGTATCTGTGATTTATGGACAAAGTGAAATAGGAACAGTTCAACCAATTGCTGAGTTGGGGAAAATCACGAAAACACACGGTGCTTTATTTCACACAGATGCAGTGCAAGTTGCTGGACGTTTACCGCTAGATGTGCAGACATTACCCGTAGATTTATTGAGTCTATCCAGTCATAAAATCTATGGCGGTTTGGGTGCAGGGGCGTTATATGTGCGGACTGGAGTGGAATTAATGCCGCTACTGGGTGGAGGTGGACAGGAGAACGGACTGCGTTCAGGGACGCAAGCAACGCCCGCTATTGCTGGATTTGGAGTAGCTGCGGAGTTAGCAGCCCAGGAATTGGAGACGGAAACAGGGAGATTGATCCTATTGCGCGATCGCCTCTTTAGCATTCTAGCAGATGTTCCCGGTTTAATACCCACAGGTGACAAAATTCATCGTTTACCCCATCATCTCAGTTTTTATTTAGAAGCAGCCGACGGAGAAAAAATTAGTGGTAAAACATTAGTAAGACAGTTAAATTTAGCCGGAATTGGTATTAGTGCTGGTGCGGCTTGCAATAGTGGAAAATTAAGCCCTAGTCCCATTTTACTAGCAATGGGATATTCTCAAAAAGCGGCTTTAGGAGGAATTAGATTAACTTTAGGAAAACAGACAACAGCAGCGGATATTGATTGGACTGGGATAGTTTTGAAACAGATTTTGCAGAGATTAATCCCAGATTGAATTGTCAATTGTTTAACAATTAAACACCTAATAATTTGTAGATAATGTTATTGACAAGAGTAAGCGCAAAAGCACCTAGAATTGCACTCCAAATGCCAAAACGTAACCGGAAACCATCTACTAACCAAGCAGCAATACTAAAACAAGCAACAGCAATCATGAAAGTGAAGATACCAGATAATAAGTCAAAGGTGGCTAAATTTGGTATCACAAACAAAACTTTGAGAACTGGCTTAACTAGCGCTGTAATAATACCTAAAACTGCGGCGGAAAAAATTGCCTTTTCTGGAGTATCAATTTCCACTCCTAAAGGTAATTTACTAATAATCCACAAGCTAACAGCCGTGACTAACCAAACAATTAGCAGCGTCGTAATATCCATTACCAGAACCCCACAAAACGTGAATGTTGATATGACGATAAATACCTGGTTGACTTGGTTTCTTGATCTAAAAATCTTTGTAGCTTAACCAATTATTTATAAATTAGCAGCATTTTTGATGAGAACTTAAATTTATTCTAGATATCTTTAGGTTTACTATAAACCACCAGATCCCCGACTTCTTAGAGAAGTCGGGGATCTGACTTTTGCACGGAATTCTTTGTCTTTTATTTACCACCGTAGAAAAAAGCAATTTCCTTTTCTTTTAAAGGTGCAAAACCAGCAGCAACTAGCTTTTGATCAAGTTCAGTTTGGGGAATATGTTTAGCACCAATGCGAACAATGCGAGAACGCATGGTATTGGATACACCGCTGCGTTGTCTGCTTGATTCTAAACCCATAACTTGTTCATATAGGTCTAATTTAACTATGGGAATAGGAGAACCATCAAAATCAATTCCCCTTGATATCGCTCTATCAATAGCATCAGCACCTGTGGTATTTTCAGTAGTCATGGTAACGTATTTTCAGAGATGTTGAAATATTTTACCAGGGAATAGGGAACAGGGACGGTTCAGCTAGAATAAATTTTTCCGCTATTTCTGCTATATAATTAACTTATCGCTTGATTAATTTACATTAATTTGCTATGGATTCTTTAAGCCTACGCACAAAAGTTATTACAGAAATAAATCTTTTCCCAGAAGATAAATTGGCAGAATTGTATCACTTTATTCATTATTTTCGATTAGGTGTAGAAATTTCCCAAGTTTCCCCAAACCCAACTATGCAGTTTGCTGGTTGTTGGTATAATATGTCAGATGAAATGTTTGCTGATTTCAATGCAGAAATAAATACACGCCGACAGCAAGCATTTTTAGGGAGAAGAAGTGATGAAGCCAGCCTTGATTGATACTAACATCTTATCGTTTTTCTTCCGTTAATATCAGAGATTTTGGAAAAATAGAAAACTTATAAATTCGAGATTAGAGTAAGTAATATTACAATATTAAGTTGATTGATTTGTGAGGAAACAAGGGAAAGGCTATCAACCACGACAAAAAACGTAGGGTGGATTAGCGATAGCGTAACCCACCGAAAATCAGTAAATAAACATACATAAGGTGCGTTACATTTCATTAACGCACCCTACAAGATCAGCCGATCGCACTACAGGATCTACTTAACTGCACAAACTGACATTACACCCCATACAGTTGTTGTCCAATGACCGTTCCAAGTACCACCAACAGCAGCAGTAGCTACGGGACACTTTACTTGTGCATCATTATTATTCCAGATAGGTCCGGCCTTCACCCAGTCTACATCACATTCTGACATTTTTCCCCATTCAGTTGTTCTCCAACCACCGTTCCAAATACCACCAATGCGCGCAGTAGCTACGGGACACTTTACTTGTGCATCATTATTATTCCAGATAGGTCCGGCCTTCACAGTTAAAGCGGAAGCACTTTTAACCCCAGCAGTGAAGAAAACACCAAGAGGAAAGACAATTGTCAATGTTACAGAAATTAGGTTCTTGAAATTTTTTAGCATTTGTAAGTAGGTTAGGATTGGAAATCGTAATTAAATTGTGGTTTTTTCTTCCCACACTCTTACCTTTTAAGCTTCTCCAAAATTGTCTCCACCTCTCCACGCACCGGATACAACAACTGCTGACTCAAAGCCCCTTGATAAGCCTGTCTAGCCCCTGACTTATCCCCCAAGCGAAACATCACCCTCCCTAACCAGTAATCAGCCATGGCTGGGTTAAATAACCTTAACTCCTGACATTTTTGAGCAGCTACCTCCCACCACTGTTTACTAGCCTTAGCATTTTTCAAAACTCGATAACTTTCCCCCAACCAGAACGCCGCTGGTACGGATTGCAAATAACCTCCATCTGGTAAAAGCTCCCATGCCTTTTTTAAGGCTTCCAGGGCTTCCCGATGTTTACGAGCCAAAATCAACACCTGGCCATGACGCAACCAAGCATCAGCTAACTGGGGTTGTAGTTTTGTCCCCTGCTCGGAAACCTGACAACCCCGTTCAATGTCTGGGAAATTTTCCACCAATACCCGCCCCGCAGTTGTCCACATACTCCAGCATTCAGGAAAGCGCGTTAACATCTCCTCCACTATGGAAGCAAGAATCGTTTTACTCTTCTCTGGATCAGGTGCAAGGGGTAAAATTTCACACAAACCCTGATAAATTTTCCGGTCATGGGGATACAGATAATACGCTTTCCCCATCATTTCTGCCCCTTGCTGGTATTTCCCTGTGTGGAATAAACTCAGCCCATAATAATACCAACCATAAGGATAATTGGGGGATTCTGTGGTAAATTTGGCTAATACCTCCACCCCTTGCGCCCAATCCCCTCGTAGAATGTGATAGTAGGCTAAGGATTTATGGACTTCAACACTATGGGGAATTGTTCCTAGTAAGGAGGTAATCATTTTTTTAGTGATTTTCCCCTCTTCACCGGATACCATTCTCGCCAGCAAACGTTGATCAATTTGTCGTTGTATTACCCGAAAATCATCACCAGCTAGGGCTATAAGGCTGTTAAACCTCTCTTTTGCCGTTTGTATATCCCCCACCGCCATCAGGGCATCATAGCTGTAAACCAGGGACATAACATCATCTGGATTAATTACTAAAACCGGCTCTAGGCTGCGGAGAATACCCAGGGGAGTTTCTACATTTTGATATACCTGTGACAAAGCCAGTCGGTGAAATACTTGATCAGGTTCTGAATTTATGGCTAAATTAAAGGCTGTGAGAGCTTTTTCATTGTCACCTTTGCAAACTGCAATCAATCCTTTTATATGATACTGACTTCCTGGATTTTCAGACAAAAATAGGGCTGTATCATATACTTGTAAAGCCTCTTTTTTTTGTCCCATTAACTGCAATATTTTCCCCAATTGCAGATGCACATCAAGTAGTTGAGATTCTCGCTCAATTACTTGATTATATTCGATAATGGCTTGTGACCAGTTTCCTATTTCGTAAAGCAAATCAGCTAATTCTAATCTTTTTTTCCATCCTTGAGGAAATTTTTCAATGTACTTGTTTAAAGTGATCAGTTTTTGCTCTTGTCTGGCTGATTTTTCTGCTATGAATAACTGAGCATTCATCTTTATACCAGATGAATCTGTGAATTGTACCAATGATGTGGTAAGGATTCCAGGCATATTAAACTTGCTTTGTAGTTAATTTCTTGCTGTTGGCTTTTTGTAGGTATTGATGATTCCCAATCATGATTCCATATTTGCTCAGATTCTAATTCTCCTACCATTGGAATCACGGTGTTTAATGGTGAAAAGGAATCAAAAGCAGTGTTATCTTCCCCCGCAAGATACTTCTTTAACTGCTTTTGTAGAATCTTTCGCGCTTTTTGAATACGTTTACGAAGGTTCTCTTCAGAAATGGTGAGTTGTTTAGCGATATCTGGATAGGATTTGTTTTGACAACAACATAAAATAAAAGGATGGCGTAATTTATCGGGTAAAGTTGCAATTTTATACTTGAGATATGCCGCCATTTCCAGATTTAAAAGCCAGGATTCAGGAGGTTGTAAATTAGAAGTAAGTGCTGGATTATCTGCAAATTGAATGTCGTCAATATTATCAACTTTTGCAACTTCTCGTTGACGTTTTCGATAGACATCAATGCAATAGTTATAAGTAATTTGAGATAACCACGATTTAGGATGTTCAATGTCATTTGTAGATTGTGTCCATTGAGTCCAAGCTTTAAGCATTACCTGATTGACTACATCTTCTGTATCATGGTAATTACCGTTGAGCGATTTTAAACAACAGTTGTAAAGATAACCTTGATGTGAGTCCCATAATTGCCAAAAATCCTGACAATTATTTGGAGTTTTATCGCCAAATTGGCTTTGTTTTGGCAATATATTCCTGTTTCCCATCTCTGATGACAAGAACAAGAGTTCTTGTTTTGGCTCTACCGACATAGATGAATTACTGTTCATTCTTAACAAGATCAAGGATAATGCCCTGTGTACAGTATAATTCAGGTAAGTTCAGGTATCTGTAAATTATTGTTATAATTTGGTTATTGTCATCCTACAATAAACCTTCTAAAATACGAGGACATCATGACCTTTACCGCAGATCCTCCCTATACACAAACCAGCCTCCCAGATCATACTCAACTACCAGAATCTAACGGACTATTTGTGAAGAATTTCCAGGAACATCCTCAAAGCATTCTACTAACTCAATCTATCATTCCAGTATTACAAAAACTCCACGCTGATGGACAATTTGCTATAGGTCAAGATAGCGGTATTTATTGGCGGATAACTGAACCACCAGAACGAGGTGCAGAAGCTCCCGATTGGTTTTATGTTCCTCATGTGCCACCATTATTAAATGGTAAAGTCCGACGTTCCTATGTGCTTTGGCAAGAATTTATTTCTCCATTAATTGCTTTAGAATTTGTATCAGGAAATGGCATAGAAGAAAGAGACAAAACACCTTGGCAGGGGAAATTTTGGATTTATGAACAAGTGATTAAACCTGCTTTTTATGGCATTTATGAAGTTAGTAAAGCCAGCGTGGAAGTATATCATCTCATGGAAGGACAATATCATTTATTGCCACCAAATCAACGAGGTCATTATCCGATTACACCTATGGGCGTAGAATTAGGTATTTGGCAAGGAACATATCAAAATATGGAGTTACCTTGGCTACGGTGGTGGGATTTAGATGGTAATTTATTACTTGATGGTCATGAAACAGCCGAATATGAACGCCAACGGGCTGAAAATGAACGCCAACAGGCTGAAAATGAACGCCAACGGGCTGAAAGTGAAAAAGAAAAAAGCGATCGCCTAATTGCCCAATTACGCGCTTTAGGAGTAGAACCAGAAGTGTAAAAAAACCCATATCTCCAATTACCAATCACTAGATTTACGAGTAATCAACCCACCCACAAATGCCCCTAAAATTGTCCCTGTCCACAGTCCCGCAGTGCTTCCTTGCCAACTTGCTCCTGGAGTCACTAAAGCGCTGCACATTTGTTTAAATCCCCAAGTCTGGTTTTGACATTTTTGGCTATGTTGCATTACGGTGATTTGTCCAGCTATTAAAGCAGTGAAAAAACCGGAAGAAAGTGCCAAAAAGGTACAAATAAGAATGCGTTTTTTGATCATATTTTTGTTTCGCGCAAAGGCGCAAAGGAGCAAAGGCGCAAAGGAAGAAATTACGCCTTTTGCTTTTTGGTTTTTATCAGCCTGTATTTCTCATGCCGGCAGCAATTCCGTTGATGGTTAATAATGCCCCTCGGAGTAATTCTCCTTTGCTATAACGAGAGTGAATTACTCCGGTTGTGGGCGCATTTTTCGATTGACGAAGGCGTTTTAATAGGGAAACTTGGATAAATCCTAAAGGCACAATTGTTCCATTTCTTAATTGTACAGAACGTTGCAATACTGGATCACCATCTAATAGTTTTTGGTGTCCGGTGATTTTTAAGACTAAATCTCTGGTCAGAAAGAATTCGCTAGAAATTTGGGCAAAAACTTTCTCAAATCTGGGTTTGTCTTCTGGGTTAGACAATTCATCAACATAGTGACGCGCCATTTCCATGTCTACTTTTGCTAATGTCATTTCGGCTTTAGAAATCACCATTTTAAAGAATGGCCATTTGAGGTAAAAATAGCGAAGTAATTTCAAATGTTGTTCTGGTTCTGCGTCCAAAAATTCTTGTAAGGCTGTGCCAATTCCATACCAAGAAGGTAATAAAAACCGGGTTTGTGTCCAACTAAATACCCAAGGAATCGCTCGCAGACTACTTAAATCTTTTTTACCAGATGGACGACGGGCTGGACGAGAACTAATTTGCAATTGGCTGATTTCTTCAATGGGGGTGACTTGGTGGAAGAAGTCAATGAAATCAGGTTGCTCATAAATTAGGTTACGATAGTGTTGACGCGACGCATGAGATAACTCTTCCATGATCTCATTCCAAGGTTCGATGTCATCAAACCCTGTTCCTAGTAAACTGGCTTGAATTACGGCTGTGGTGATAGTTTCTAGGTGATACAAAGCCAAATCTAACAAGGAATATTTAGAAGCTAATACTTCCCCTTGTTCGGTAATTTTAATCCGGCCACTAATACTGTGACCTGGTTGGGCTAAAATCGCTTCATGAGCAGGACCGCCACCACGTCCCACAGAACCGCCTCGTCCGTGGAAAATCCGCAGATTTACACCGTAACTTTCGGCGATTTTCTGAAGTGATTTTTGAGCTTTATGAATTTCCCAGTTGCTGCTTAAAAAACCAGAATCTTTATTACTATCGGAATAGCCTAACATTACTTCTTGTAAGTTAGGATTTAGAGTAGAAATAGATGGGGCTGCTTGTTTTTCACTGTTATTAATTGCGGCGTAACCACCAGCCAGCATTGCCCGATATAAAGGCAATTCAAACAGTTCCCGCATTACGCCTCTAGAACGTTGTAGATCTTCTACTGTTTCAAACAGAGGAACGATGCGAATTGTGCCTACAGCAACCACAGGATCAAATAAACTCGATTCTTTAGCTAAGAGTAAAACTTCTAGTACGTCGCTAACTTCGCGGCACATACTAATAATATAAGTTTGACAGATTTTAATGCCAAATTCTTGTTGTAGCGATCGCAAAATTCGGAAAGTTTCAATCACATCGTTGGTTTTTTCTGAAAATGGTAATTCAGCGGGAATCAAGGGCCGCCGAGTTTGCAATTCTGAAGTTAACCAAGCGATTCTTTGTGCTTCTGATAATTCGTTGTAGGACTGGGGTAAAAGTTGCAAATATTCGAGAATCTCATTGATAGCATCAGCATGACGAGATGATTCTTGACGAATATCTAATTGGGTAAGATTAAAGTCAAATATTTCCACTTGACAAATCAGATTTTCCAATTCTCGACAACTTAAACCTGTTTCCGTTAAATTGCGTTGAATTAACAACAATTCTGTTAAAAATTCCGCACCCGTTTTATACATAGGTGCATCTTCATTGTTTGGCGTTTCCCGATTATATAAAGCCAAATTGCGATCGCGGGTATTTTCTAACCGCTTGAGAATGTAAGATAATTTTAGACGATAAGGTTCTTGGCGGAAACGCAAGGCCAAATCATCATACACCCCACTTAACTGCGATTGATCCAACTCCAGAGATTCTAGCAAATCTGGCAGTACATCACTCCAGTGCATGGATACACTCAATAAAGCAACCAACTCTTTAACTGACTTAATATACCGCTCTAACACCATTTTTCGTTGATAACAAGCGGTTTTCCACGTTACCTCCGGTGTCACCGAAGGATTACCATCTCTATCTGAACCTACCCAAGAACCAAAGGAGCAAAAATTTGTCGTCGGTGGTTGTAACCAGGGAAAAGTTTCTCCCAAAGAATATTTGAAGCGTTTGTATAGTTGCGTAATACCATCAAACAACACTTCCTGAAAGTAGTGAAGAGCATAATCTACTTCATCCAAAACCGTCGGTTTAAACTGATGCAATTCGTCAGTGCGCCACCAGAGGCGAATTTCTTCCAGTAATCTTTCCTTTACTTCCAAGGTTTCCCAAGGATAGCTACTAGCACGATTTTGGGCTTCATCTAGTTTTTGCAAAAGATGAACCACCTGACGCTGTTTATCCCGGATAGTATGACGGACAATTTCCGTCGGGTGTGCAGTGAAAACTAAGCGGATATCCAGTTGGGAAATCAGGCGTTGAATTTGTTGGGGTGGGACATTCAACTTAAATAACAGGGGAAATAAAGCCGCAAAAGTCCCTTTTTGCGGAGTTTCCGATGTCATTAAGTCGCTACCTATTTCTTTCGTAACAGGTAATTCTTCATCTCGTTGATTAGTGGAATAAATTATACTGGGGAAAATTTCCTCATCAGTTTCTCCAGTATAGCGATTTAATTGCTGCTTTTGCTCGTATTCCTGCTCAATAATATTAATCAACTGAAAGTACAACGCAAAGGCACGCGCCGCACGAATTGCTTCATTGATATTCAATTGTTCAATCAATTCTACAGCAGAGGCAGCTAGGTCATTTGTGGCTTGTCCTTCTGGGGAACATAAATCCCGCAGTTGACGCAAAAGATCCACCATTTCTTGACCGCATTCTTGACGCAGCACTGACTCCCACAATTCTTCTACTACCTGTAGACGATGACGCAAGAATAATTCCGAGTGTAGCACTGGAAAATCAATATGTTCAGCTTTCATAGTTTTCATCATACTCTCAAGATACTCAAAACATCTAACCTACCTTTTTTGAGCATCCAATATCAAGCTGTTAGCTTTTGTTTAGGAGCTACTCACAGGTGACTTATCTTACTTTTAACTGCTTTTGATTCGTTTTTAGGAGGAAGAGGCAATTAAAATCAACCACTTCACCAAATGCCTACTGGCCATTTTAGGATAAAGTTCGCCTTCACTCAAGAACAAACAGGAGAAAAGCTTTAGCCCGGAATGGGAACGGAGTTGAAAGTCTTTTGGTGTATGGGTCTTTAGGTATTTTTTTGGTCATAAATGGCTAAGGCCACACTACGCTATCAAGATAGCCAGGATTTGAGGATGTACAGGATTGTGATTTATAATTTTTTTTGTGAATGTTTATGGGAATTTCTATTTTGTCAGAATCAGGATATCCAGGATGTATCCTGTTAAGCTCAATAGGTAACTTTCCTGCACTGAACTATTTTATGCACCTACCCTCCTTTCTATGGTTATGGAAAATAGCCGCTTGGTCAATGGGATTATCTTTACTAGCCTATTTATTTTTAGCCATAACTGGTATTTGGATGTTACGGGTCAGAACCACTGGAGAAGCACCTTTAGGGGTTGTACTACCTTGGCAACGTCCTCAAATGCGATCGCTCCATTATATAATCGGCATCACGATGGTTAGTCTAGTATTACTACTTCTAGCTGTTGGCATTGTGGGTACATTAGGACACTTTGGTTCCCTAGGACACTCACCACATTTAGTCGCTGGCTTAATAGTCGTCATCTTAGTTTTAGTATCCGCATTTAGTGCCACTCAAATTAGTACCATAAAGCCTTGGGCCAGACCATTACATCTTGGTTGTAATCTCTGCTTATTACTAGGATTTGCCTGGGTATCTCTCAGTGGTTGGACTGTGGTGCAAAAGTATTTACCTTAATTCTCAGTTTCCACCATGCTTATGTTATGGCTGGGAAATTGTGCAGACCACACACAAATAATTTATCCTGTAAATCCTGATTCAGCCCTTGACAAAGTTCTCAATTTCGATTACACTTATGTTATGAGTGGAAAAGTGTGCGCCCATATATATAGGGTTTTTATTTATCAAATTATTCAAAGCAGTAAAACCTTTATAAATGATTCATGCTTTCAAGAACTTGGGTACACAAGACATTTTTGATGGTAAAGATTCTAAAGCTGCTCGAAAAACCTGTCCCTCAATTTTGTCTGAATCAGGATATCCAGGATTTGAGGATTTACAGGATGTGATGGCAAGATTGTTTTTGAGGAAGTGGTGATTTTTTTAGTCAGAATCAGGATATCCAGGATTTGAGGATTTTCAGGATGTGATTGAAAGATTGTTTTTGAGGAAGTGGTGTTTTTTTTAGTCAGAATCAGGATATCCAGGATTTGAGGATTTACAGGATGTGATGGCAAGATTGTTTTTGAGGAAGTGGTGTTTTTTGGAAGTTGGGATATTTTAAAGATGTTGTTTTATGCCCTTCTTTAGATAGTTAGTTTACAGCATTTTCGCAATTACCAATTACCCATATTGAAAATCCTAATTCTGACAAAATCATCTCCAAAATCCCCACAAACAATCATTAAACAACATCCTGAAAAATCCCAACTTCCCACAAACAATCATTAAACAACATCCTGTAAATCCTTTAATCCTGGATATCCTGATTCAGACAAAATCATCTCCAAAATCCCCACAAACAATCATTAAACAACATCCTGAAAAATCATCAACTCCCTACCAAAAATCATCCAATAACATCCTGAAAATCCTTAAATCCTGTAAATCCTGATTCAGACATTGACAAAGTTCTCAGTTTCGACTATGCTTATGTTACGAGTGGAAAAGTGTGCGCCCATATATAAGGTTTCCACATCCAGTATTTATCCAAAAAGAATTCCGCCTAACTGCGAGGCAAGAGAAAAGAAAAAAGAGCAGAGGGCAAAAGAGCAAGAGTATAAAGGGCTACTAAGTCCTCGCCGCACCACTACATACAACACGAAAACCAATAAAGTAGTAGATGTTGTCGCGCTCGTCCCAATAGTTGCTGTAGCGAGACGCGGAACGGCAGTCATCAGGATTGTAGCGCCAAGAACCACTACGCATCACCTTATGTTCGCTTTGATTAGTCAAAGCACTACTATTTATAGGCGCGTTTATATAATTTTTTTGCCAATCATCTTCGCACCATTCCCACACATTCCCGTGCATATCATACAAACCAAAAGCATTAGGGGGAAAAGTTCCTACATCTGTGGTTTGTTTTCGATATTGTCCTTTTGGTGCAGCAGCGTAGACACCGTTACCATCATAGTTTACCAAATCTGGGGTAATACTTTCACCAAAATAAAAAGGTGTGGTTGTTCCCGCCCTACAAGCATACTCCCATTGTGCCTCACTGGGTAACTTATAGTTTTTACCTGTTTTCTGGCTTAACTTTTGACAAAATGCAACTGCATTATTCCAACTCACTCTTTCAACAGGACGATTATTACCTTTGAAATGAGCAGGGTTGTTTCCTATGATAGCTTGATATTGTGCTTGAGTCAAAGGATATTTACCAATAAAGAAGTTGGGAACATTAACTTGATGTTGGGGACCTTCACTATCGTTTCTTCCCACTTCATTTTCCGGTGAACCCATGTAAAATGTTCCTGCGGGTATTTCCACCATTTCCAACTTCACCCCATTTCCCAAATCTTCCACAAAGTAATTTGCTGAGTGGTTGCGTTTTTTGATAATGCTTCCTTTCGCGTTCGTTGTGACAACTTCAAAAGTGAAAGTTTTCAGGTTAGTTAAAAACCTCTCTCCTACAAGAAGAGAGGCTTTAATATCCCCCTTCCCTTGTAGGGAAGGGGGGTTAGGGGGGTTAGGTTTTTCATTTGTTTGAATACCTAAAAACGTAAACCATTCTGAAATAGACTGAGGACGGTTTTGATAATCTAACTCCATTCCCTTGAGAATAGCATCATTTACCTTTTGACTAATTTGAGAATTGTATTTTTGCGGTGGTTCAATCGCCATTTTCATATCTAGCATAATCTTAGCATTCAGATAAGGACTAGGCAGAGGAATGAAAGGAGGTTCATGAACAGCGATAATGACATATAATGTCGCAGCTAAAGCATAAATATCTAATGCAGGAGTGAAATTACTTCTATTTTCAAATTGTTCTGGTGGTGCAAAAACCGGAGTTTTGGCATTTGTTAAACTCATCAATTCCGCAAAATTGACTTCTCTGGCTAAACCAAAATCAATTAATATGGCTTGATTGTCAGATTCTCGCAGTAAAATATTCGCAGGTTTAATATCTCGGTGCAGATAATTACGACTATGAATATAACTTAAAGCCTCTCCAACTCCTTTAATAATTTCTAAACCCGCACTTTCACTAAAAACACCATTCGCGTATAAATATTGTTCTAAATTTTTGCCTTTGACATATTCCATCACCATACAAGATAAACCATTTTCTTGAAACAGTTCAGGATACACTTTGACAATGTGAGGATGATCAAAGGTAGCTAAAACCATCGCTTCGGTGTTAAACTTGTCCTGTTCTTGGGCTAAAAATTCTCCAAAACTATCTGTATTCCCATATTTATCTCGATAGCGTTGTTTCAAAAATGAGACGTTGAGGCATTTGATAGCTACTTGTTTTTTGCGTTTATGGTCTTGCGCTAAATAGGTAATACCAAATCCTCCCTGTCCTAGAGTATCAATAATTTCGTATTGTCCTTTTTTGAGTAGTTGCCCTGGGGTAAAATAAGCCATAATAAAATTTAAATTGTCTGAATCAGGATTTGAGGATTTACAGGATAAAGAGGAAAATAATTATATTGGTGTTGGAAAAGTCTATATATATGGGCGCACACTTTTCCACCTATAACATAAGGATAACTCAAGCTTTGAGCTTTGTCAAGTCTTGATAGATTAAATTGTCTGAATCAGGATGTCCAGGATTTGAGGATTTATAGGATAAAGAGGAAAATAATTATATTGGTGATTGAAAAGTCTATATATATGGGCGCACACTTTTCCACTCATAACATAACTATAATATAAACTTTTGGCTTTGTCAAGTCTTGATGATGATTTTAGTGATTTTGAATTAAACCGCATCTACTTTGAACCCCATAGTTTTTTCTTAATCGGGTTTTTGCTGATTACCTATCCACCAAGCCAAACCACCCATAAATAATACCCCCATAACTCCCTGTAAAGGATTATTATTCACACCAGTCACCCAATCAGGAACTTGACCCGAATATTGGGTTAATTGCCCGACATTAATGATATAATAACCCCAAACCAACCCACCATGTAAACCAATAGGTAAACCCAAACGCCCCCGTCTCCAACGTTTTCCCCATACCTGCGTTAACCCCAACAGCACCAAAGCCGGAAACTGGGGTAAAGTGTGAATAATTGCCTCCAAAGGTTTAATAAAATGGGATACAGCAAATAAAATTGCATCTATCCAGAGAGCGATATTTAATTTATAATCTCGTTGTAACTCATCCAATAACCAACCCCGAAATAATAATTCCTCTGCAAAACCCACACCCAAACTAACTAATAAACCTTCTAAAATTATTCTCCCCAAAAATACTTGTGGTTGTTGCCATACCAACCAACCTAGTACACCTTCCAAACCAAATAAAACTAAAACAGTAGTTAGTCCAATAGCCAACCCCTGCAACACATTCACCCCATTCAGGCGTGTAAATTCTAAACCATAATGGCTGAATATTTTTGGTTGTTGATAAACTTGCTTACCCCAAATATTCAGCAGAAAAATAAACTCTACATATAATATCACCAACGTCAAAATACTTTCTAAATTAGTATCTTCAACTAGCAAATAAATTGGTACAGCTAGGGGTAGCCATAAAAATAGTAAGGCCAGTATAAAACAAACCAGCCTCACAGGAACGGGGTATTGGGTAAGTTGAGTGAGATTAATTTTCATAAAGTTAGTCAATTATCATTAGTCAACAATATACTGCTAATGATCAATGACCAATGACTATTCGTCAGGTTCAATCGTACTACTTAAACCATGATTATTGAGGGTTTCAGAATAGAACTCCGCGTGTTCTTGAGCGCACCTAATTACTAAAGCTAACCCGTTATGGTGAGCTTCCATCATAATACTAACAGCTTGCGGTTGGGTGATGCTATTAACAGTAGCCATTAGCACCTGTACTACATACTCCATCGGATTATAATCATCATTATGAAGCAAGACGCGATACTGAGGCGCAAGCTTGCGGGATGTAGAACGCTTCTCAATGGTTTCGACTGACACGATTCTTTGCTCTTTTATTGTTGATTTACTACAATACAGTCCTGTTAGGCATTTGCTCAACAGTTATTTACTTCTGCACTGCCGCGGTTTCACCTGGAAATACTTTTGGCGTTGCTGAGAAGTTTTTTCCTAAAGCATCATAACACAAATAAAAGAAATTTGCATTGATAATGGGACAGAGAAAATTTTTCTTTGCCTTCTATCTCCTCACTAGCAACAGAAATTATTAAAATCAAGGAAACTGCAACATAGTTCCTACTCTAGATAGTTATGGATATCAGCCCAAAATTTCAACCAGGACAAATTGTGTCCTTGGATTATAGTCATCAAAATCTTTATGCAGAAGTTATTGAAATCGTGGTTTCCCGTCAATTGTGCTGGGTGCGTCCTTTACTGCTTGTGAACTCTACCCAAGAATTACCACTTGTGATGGATTTACAAAATGTATCTGATTTGTTATGGCCATTAGATTTATTTAGACCGGCTCTAGATACAGAAGTTATTGCTTTTTTAGGGCAACTTTTTCCCAAAGAACTCAAATTTGAGCCTGATTTAGGAGCTAAACAACAATTTAATTTATTTATTCATCAACTGTGGCAAGCATATCAACAAAGACAAGAAACATAAAGAGACTTAATTGCATAGGTAATACTAGCAACATAGGATGTTAGTAAGCAGCGTTGAGGCCCAGTGCGATGAGACTTATCCCCAGGTAGGAACTAACTGTACTCTACCAGCATCCATCTCTGCCATTAGTAATTCTAAAGCTTCATAGTCAACATCAGAGATATGACCTAGCTTTGTTAATTCTGAGTTAATCTCATTTTCGATTTCTGGCGTTAATTTGCGGATATGCAGGGCTTTTTCTACCAACTGACGAATCACGTATCGAGTTTTCATAACAAATAAACCAAATTGTAGTTACTAGTCATTATCTAAGACAATGTTCGGTATAAAAGGTGATTTATACCTCTCGATCCTGTGATTTAGATCACTACTAAATAATCAAGACCAGTTATTCGGTAACTCTGTTTTTATCAGCGACAAGGGTAAAAATCAGGGCTGACAACTACAGAGAACTTTTACTGAAACCACCTCCATTCCTAGCTTCAGCAATAGTATTGCTATAGCGACAGATGATTAATCTGCATTCAGAAGGCATAAGTAGATTGTTTTTTAACTCGCTAAAAAAAAATGTATATATAAGTACACTTTACCATTGACTTATGACAATCTTTAAATAAACCCACTCAACCTATAAAGATTGAGTAAAGAGACTTCCAACTTGTAGCCAAGTCAGAAAAAAGGTTATCTTCAAATCAAATGCAAATTTAAACTTATAAAAGCTTATATGATAATTTCAATATAATTCCTAAAACTTTGCGCCTTTGCTTCTTTGCGCCTTTGCGCGAAACATAATTCATGCAGCACCAAATTTGCAAGATAAAATTATTGAACTCAAGTTAAAATCTCTAATTAATGCTAGTATTAGAGTGGTTAGCTGTAATTTATGGTAGCTAGAAGATAGCAAGTGGCTGTTTTAGTTGAACAATTAATAACATCGGATATTTTAAAACCTGCTCGTTACCTGGGTAATGAGCGTTTAGCAGTCCATAAGCCTTGGGATACGGCAACAATTCGTTGGGTTTTGACCTATCCAGAAGTGTATGAGGTAGGAGCATCAAATTTAGGGCATATCATCTTATACAACATTTTGAATGCCCAACCTCGTCAATTATGCGATCGTGCGTACTTACCCGGAGCAGATTTAGCCGCCAAACTCCGCACTACGCAGACACCCCTGTTTGCAGTGGAATCTAAACGGTGGTTAACGGACTTTGATATTTTAGGCTTTAGTCTCAGTTACGAATTAGGCGCAACTAACATCTTAGAAATGTTAGATTTAGCCGGAATTCCCGTCACTAGAGAAGAACGGTTACAGGGAAATTACCCGCTAATTTTTGCCGGTGGACAAACAGCAACATCTAACCCCGAACCTTATACAGATTTCTTTGATTTCATCGTTTTAGGAGATGGTGAAGAACTACTTCCCGAAATAGGCTTGGTTTTAGAAGAAGGGAAAAAAACAGGCTGGAATCGAGAAGAACTATTATTAGACTTGGCGCAAGTTCCTGGTGTCTATGTGCCGCAGTTCTATGAAATGGGTATTGGTGGGGCTGTATATCCCCTGCGTCCAGATGTCCCCAAAAGAGTCCTGAGAAGAGTAGCTACGCCCATTCCTGCCTATTCTATTGGCTTAGTACCTTATGTAGAAACAGTCCATGATCGCCTCACCATTGAAATTCGTCGAGGTTGTACTCGCGGTTGTCGCTTCTGTCAACCAGGAATGCTAACTAGACCAGCGAGGGATGTCGAACCGGAAAAAGTAGTAGAAGCTATAGAAAAGGGAATGCGGGAAACTGGTTACAATGAGTTTTCCCTGTTGTCTTTGAGTTGTTCTGATTATTTAGCCCTACCAGCGGTGGGGATGGAAATTAAAAATCGCTTAAAAAATGACAATATTTCCCTCACCTTACCTAGTCAAAGAGTAGATAGATTTGATGAGAATATTGCTAATATCCTGGGAGGTACGCGCCAAGGTGGGTTGACCTTTGCCCCGGAAGCGGGTACACAAAGAATGCGGGATATTGTTAATAAGGGTTTGACAAATGAAGAATTATTGCGGGGTGTAAAAACAGCTTGGTCACAAGGTTGGGATAAAATCAAGTTGTATTTTATGATTGGTTTACCCGGTGAAACAGATGCCGATGTGATCGGTATTGTAGAAACGGTCAACTGGTTAAAACAGGAATGTTGGGAAAAAGGCCGAAGATCGTTAAACTTTACCTTGACCATTTCTAATTTTACCCCCAAACCCCATACTCCCTTTCAATGGCATTCAGTCTCCACAACGGAATTTGCGAGAAAGCAAAATCTCCTGCGACAAGAGTTTCGCAAAATGAAGAATGTGAAAGTAAATTTCACGGATTTTCGCATCTCCGCCATGGAAGACTTTATTGGTAGAGGCGATCGCACTCTGGGGAAAGTGTTACGTCGCGCTTGGGAACTGGGTGCAGGTATGGATTCTTGGTATGATAATGTAGATGCAGCATTTACAGCTTGGGAAACAGCCATTATCGAAGCCGGTCTAGACTGGAAATACCGTCAAGTTGAAAATGGCGAATGGAATCTGTTTGCTGCTGACAACAAAGAACCAGAAACCCTCTCACCTTTGGATACTCCCTTACCTTGGGATCATATTGATACTGGCATTGATAAAAAGTGGCTGCAAGAAGACCTCCAACGCGCTCTAGAAGCGGCAATTGTCCCTGACTGCTCTTTTGAAGGTTGTTCTCATTGTGGAGTCTGTGGCACTGATTTCGGTCATAATGTGGTTATGACTGCACCACCCATTCCCAGCTTTACCGGTGATTTTGTTCCCAACACCACCAAAGCCCAACGATTGCGAGTATGCTTTGGTAAACAAGGGGATATGGCTTTGGTCAGTCACTTGGATTTAATGCGTCTATTTGATCGAGTTATGCGCCGTGCCAGTTTACCAATTACATTCACAGGTGGTTTTCATCCTAGTCCGAGGATTTGTCTAGCCAGTGCTTTGACTTTAGGCGCTACCAGTGAAGGGGAAATTGTTGATTTTGAGTTGACCCAAGCCATTGATATTGAAACTTTTCATGCCCAATTGGTTAAGCAGCTACCTACTGACATCCCTATATATAATGTGGTAGAAGTAGATATCAAGTCTCCCTCTGCTACCCAATCTCTAGAAGCAGCCGAGTATTTACTAACAGTGTCTATACCCCAAAGCGAGGTACAACTGGCACAATGGCAAGGTTGGATTGAAACTATTAAAAATCAAGAGGAGATTTTATCGGCACATACAACTAAATCCGGTAAGCAGCAATTAATAAATCTGCGCTATCGCCTGTGGGAGATAGAATTAGTATCATCCTCTCACCGAGAATCAGACTCAACAGCAGTATTGCGTTATTTGGGTGTCTGTCGTCCCGACGGTGTGATCTTGCGTCCTGAGCAAATATTGTCTATGCTGGAAACAGTGGCGAATGGAGAATTTCACCTCTTGCATATCCACCGCAAGCGTCTAGTTATTGGATAACTTGCTAGTAGTTGCCAAAAATTAGGACATTGTGACAATTGATTTTTTGTAAGTTTGCGTTAGAATGGTAATTAAGAGAAATTTTCTGGTGCTGCATTGAATGACTTGATTCACTGCCTGTGATCATTACAGGAGCGAAGGCAAAGATATAAGAGTGTAACTTCTAAGATTGTATCCCAGACCAACTCTGCTGCTGATTACAAACCACTCTCTCTATGGCTACCTTGTGAATCAATCACTAACAATAGCTTTCGTCAACTTCTCCATTCACTGATACATTCTATCTCTTAAATAAGACTTGCTTTGATTGCGGGCTTTTATGCAATTGCTGCAAATGCAAGTGTGTTTAATTGTAAAAAATACCACGTAAGTATTGACAGAGATTAAAAACCTGCCAAAATTCTTGTAAAGATGACTCAGTGAGTTATCTGCACCCAGCTAGACTTTCTAGTAAAAACACGGATAGTGAATCCAGTGCTAAAGGCAGATTTCCCTCCGTCAGCAGATGGTAAACCCAAAAAGAAACCGTATCTAAATGCGGAGGTTTTCCACAAAATGTGTGCTATTTAGATATAGTCAACTTTACTTGATGAAGCGTTAACTTTGAAATAGATATCTACGGATATCCAAAGTTTAAATAGCAGCGTATAGTATGGAAAATTGGCCAAAGACGGTTGATTGAAGTCCGTAAAATATATGCAGCTATTCAGGAATAATCCGGCGTATAAACGCACCCAAGGTATCATTAGTTAGCTCTTCATAACTTTGCAGAGCTACTCAAATTGCGAATTTTTATTACTAGTAGCGTCTTGTAGCAGCGACCGTCAGGACAAGCGGGATAACAGAGAACTTCCTTGTAATTCCCAGCGGTGCTGCCAATTTTTGAGGAAATTGAATGCCAAAACAAATTATCATCGCGGAGCAGCATCAAATCGCTGCTGTATTTTCAGAAGATCAAATACAAGAACTCGTTGTAGCTACGGGTCATCACCAAATTGGTGATATCTATTTAGGTGTAGTAGAAAATGTCTTACCTGGGATAGATGCGGCTTTTGTCAATATCGGCGACCCAGAACGCAACGGTTTTATTCACGTCACTGATTTAGGTCCATTAAGGCTAAAACGTAGTGCAGCAGCGATTACAGAACTGTTGACACCACAGCAAAAAACCTTAGTGCAGGTGATGAAAGAACCAACGGGATCAAAAGGCCCCAGACTGACAGGTAACATCACCTTACCTGGTCGTTATGTCGTGTTGATGCCCTACGGACGGGGAGTAAATTTATCGAGACGGATTAAGAGCGAAAGTGAACGTAATCGCCTGAGAGCTTTGGCAATTCTAGTAAAACCAGCCGGAATGGGGCTGCTGGTACGCACAGAAGCAGAAGGCAAGCCAGAAGAAGCAATCATTGAAGATTTAGAAGTGCTGCAAAAGCAGTGGGAACTTGTGCAACAAGAAGCAGTAACCTCCCGTGCGCCGGCTCTACTGAATCGTGATGATGACTTTATTCAGCGCGTTCTCAGGGATATGTATGGTGGTGATGTGAATCGCATTGTTGTTGATTCCAGCACGGGCTTAAAACGGGTGAAGCAGTATTTACAAAACTGGAGTGGTGGCCAAACACCCCAAGGATTGCTAATTGATCATCACCGCGATCGCTCTCCTATCTTAGAATATTTCCGGATCAATGCGGCTGTGCGCGAAGCCCTCAGACCGAGAGTAGACTTACCATCAGGTGGTTATGTCATCATCCAACCGACAGAAGCCTTAACGGTCATAGATGTTAACTCCGGTTCTTTTACTCGTTCCGCAACTGCTAGAGAAACAGTGCTGTGGACAAACTGCGAAGCTGCGGCGGAAATTGCTCGTCAGTTACGGTTACGGAACATTGCTGGGGTGATTGTGGTTGATTTCATTGACATGGAATCTCGACGTGATCAAATGCAAGTTTTAGAACACTTTAACAAAGCTCTAAAAGCTGATAAAGCTCGTCCCCAAATTGCTCAACTGACTGAACTAGGTTTGGTTGAACTCACTCGTAAACGTCAAGGCCAAAACATTTATGAATTATTTGGCGAAACTTGTCCTACCTGCGGCGGTTTAGGACATACCGTCAGATTACCGGGAGAAACGGAAAACCGCTTACCCATTCCGGCTGCGGACATCCCAGAGCGGTTTGTACCGATGCCACAAAGGGAATCTCGGACACCTGCACCTACCCGCATTCCTGATATTGGTAGCGTAGCCCAAGCCACACCCCGCGATACCTATGATGGTTTTGGAGATGGTTTTGAAACTGAACCAGAATTTAGCTCTCTCCATTTGATTAATCATCCTAGTTACCAAGAACTAAATGATAAGCGCCGGACCCGGACTCGTCGTAGTCGTATTGGTGTGAATGGCGCTAATGATAAAGATGAATCTCGCTTACCTACCAATCCTTTAGCTTTTGTCAATCATGCAGATTTGGACTTAGAAGAACCTGAATTACCAATCCCAGAAATCGCTCCACCTACTATTAATAAATCCGGTTGGACAGAAAGGCCAGAACGGGCAAAAGTCAAACTAGAACCGATTAAGGTAGAACCACCAGAGATTATTAATGTGGAAATGTCAGCAAAGGAACAAGATACATTTGCTGAAATGGGAATTTCTCCTTTACTCAAGTTAGATCGGGAGGGAAAAAATCCAAGATCGGTGATTATTAATGTTGTCCAACCAGGACAATCACCTATTGAAGAAACTGAATTTATCCCCGAACCAATTGTAATGGAAAAGACAATTCCTGAAGTTGTCACCATTAAAATACCGCAACCAACTTTTGAGCTAGAAGAAGAATCATCTTTCCCACCATTAGCAATATTCCCAGAATTGACAATAGTTCCCCAAGTAAAAGCAACTGAAACTGAAGGAAAAACTGAAATAGAAGCTGAAATAGAAGCTGAAACTAATAATGGATCTACTCCTAATCGTCGTCGTCGTCGTCGTTCATCAGCCTTAGATCCAGATGGTTTCGGACTATGATTTTCATGATTTGTGTGATTTATGTGATTGATTAATTAATTAATTAAGTAGGTAGAACGGCTTGAATAATTCAAAGTTTGTAGTGAGGAATAAATTCCAGATTTTTTACATTACTTAATCTACTTTGATTTATTTTCGTCTACTTACTTACTTAAATCAATTACATAAATCATAGTTACGACTAATCATCTGAATCAAACAAATCACACAAATCACAGTTTAGACAATGGGAGAAATTAAACCTGCACTCTGGGATAATTCGAGTTGGTTAGAGTTTTCTAGCTACTCAAATATGCAGGGTGCAGTTGGGGGTGTGGACGAGGTAGGAAGAGGGGCTTTATTTGGTCCTGTGGTGGCAGCGGCAGTTATATTACCAGTAGAGGCTTTATCAATCCTGATGGTAGATAACATTAAGGATAGTAAAAAGTTGTCTAGCTCTCGCAGAACTAAACTAGCTGAAAAAATTAATACCCTGGCGTTAGACTGGAGAATTGGTTATGCTACAACTGCGGAAATAGATGAGTTGAATATTTTACAGGCAACTCTATTAGCTATGAAGCGGGCTGTTTTGAAGTTGAAGGTAAAGCCTGAACTGTGTTTGATTGATGGTAATCAGTTGGTGAAGAATTTGCCAATACCACAAGAGACAATTGTTAAGGGTGATGAACTATCGCTTAATATTGCCGCAGCTAGTATTATGGCTAAGGTTTGGCGTGATGATTTGGTGCAACGGTTAGCATTAAAATACCCTTTATATGATCTAGAACGGAATAAAGGTTACGGAAGTCCGCGTCATTTACTGGCGCTTCAAAAATACGGACTTTCACCTTTACATCGGCGTTCTTTTCGTCCTTGCCAAATTCCATCTTAAAACTACTCAAAATTCAAAGTTGGTAATATGGCTTGGTCACTCTACCGCTATCAGGAATGTTATGATCAATCTCGTTATTTTGAGTTTGCGAGATTACCCAATGCCGATAATCTGCTAAGAGGTGATGTAACAATCTTTGCTTAATTGTCAGTAGCACACTTTTGAGTAATCCATTCCCTGTAGTTTCTAAAATTGATTTGGGTGTAAAGGAAAATGGTTGTGGTATATCTACTAAAACTTCCAAATCAGCTTTCCCTTGCAAGTGAGTTTCACCATTGAGTTGAACTGGTGATAAATAGCCTTTTAAATTCAGCGCAAACCTTTCGTTAATATACTCAAAACCCAGTATTTCACAACCGAGCGATCGCAAATAAATTGTACCGCTGGCATCTGCCCAAACTCTCATATCTACGGTTGGCTGAATACTCAGTGACATAAAAGACAGAGGACGCATTTTTAACCGAAAAACTTCGTCAGAAAGTTGTTGAATTCTTGTATTATCAGCTAAGGCATTGACCAAACGTTGAGGTTGACGCAAGTAGTGTTGAATAGGAATAGATTGCTTAGGAACGGAAATTTCCACCGATTGAGAGGCAATAAACTTAGTAACCATGAGCAAATTAAACCATTTGTTTTTTTTTATTGTAATATTTTTTAACAATTTAAATTGCTAAAAAATCAAACTTTCATTTCATTATTAATTAAATTCGCCAAATTTAAAAGCATGAATCTGAAAATCGCTCATTTAGGTCCACCGGGAACTTATGCCGAACAAGCGGCTTTTTTCTATCTCAACTGGTTAAAAACCCATCCGGGCATTACTTCCCAGAAAAGCTTTGAACTATGTACATATCCTACCATTGCTCAATCACTACAAGCTATAGCAGATAAAAAAGCAGAAATAGCTGTTGTCCCTGTGGAAAATTCTATTGAAGGTAGTGTCAACATGACACTGGATAGCTTATGGCAATTGGATAATTTAAAAATTCAGTTGGCGTTAGTTTTACCAATTCAACATACATTAATTTCCTATGCAACTAACTTAGATACTATTAAAACTGTCTATTCTCATCCCCAAGCGTTAGCTCAATGCCAAGGATGGTTATCACGTTTTTTACCAAATGTCAATTTAATTCCTAGTAATTCTACTACTGAAGCATTACAGAGATTAGAACAGGAAGTAACTACAGCGGCAATTTCTTCTAGTCGAGCGGCGCAATTGTATAATTTACCTATTTTAGCTAAAGGTATTAATGATTACCCAGAAAACTGCACTCAGTTTTGGGTGGTTAGCACGGAGGAAAATTATCCCATTGATTGTACTCATACATCCTTAGCATTCAGTGTACCAGCTAATATACCGGGCGCATTAATGAAAGCATTGGCGGTATTTGCTCGTTTGGGTATTAATCTCAGTCGGATTGAATCGCGTCCTACAAAACGTTCTTTGGGCGAATATTTATTTTATTTGGATATTGAAGCAGATGTGAATGCACAGATGATGAAATCTGCTTTAAGAGAGTTACAAAATTATACAGAAATCTTGAAAATCTTTGGTAGCTATAGTGTGTTACCCATTAGTTTATAATTGGGGATTGGGGATTGGGGATTGGGGATTGGGGATTGGGGATTGGGGATTGGGGATTGGGGATTGGGGATTGGTGATTGGTGATTGGGGATTGGGGATTGGTGAAAACTATTCTTCTTTTTTCTTCTTTTTTCTTCTTTTTTCTTCCTTCTTCTTCATCCTGACTCCTGACTCCTGACTCCTGACTCCTGTAATAGAATCTTCTGCAAATATCCATTACATTACTTTTCAAAATGTCAAGTTTTCAGACTTCTACCTTAATGCAATTATCTGTATCGCCAAAACTTTGTCAACCTTTAAAGATTGTCGCCTTGGGAGATAGCTTAGTATATGGATACGGTGATCCAGAAAAAGGTGGTTGGGTGGAACAACTGCGACGGTGGTGGATGCTACCGGATAGTGTGGGTCATGTGCTTTATAATTTGGGAGTAAGGGGCGAACTGCTTGCAGCAGCGCTTACGCTATCGCACACAGCAAATTGCCCAACGCTTAGAAGTAGAATTTCGCCACCGGGGAGAAATCCGCAATCGTGTACCAGACTTGATTATTTTATCTGTCGGTGTCAACGATACACCTCGATTAAGAAGTCCCAAGGGCAGAAACTACACAGATTTTAGTCAGTTTGAATCAGAAATCGCCACATTACTAGATCAAGCTCAAAAACTTTGTCCTGTGGTGTTTGTGGGGATGGTTCCCGTAGATGAAACCAAAATGCCTTTTCTGGATTGTTTATTCTACAATCACGCTGACCAATACCGCTACAAAGAAGCAACACGGCAAGCTTGTGAACAAAGACAAATTCCCTATTTAGATATTTTTGATCAATGGATGCAACGTAGTCAAGGATGGAGAAGTGAACGGATTACCAATGACGGACTGCACCCGAATACACTGGGTTATCAGGACTTACTAGAATCTGTACTTAACTGGAAAGAATTATCGGAATATCATTGTCAAGCTGATTATGGGGCAGAATTGCAACAAGAATTTAGATGAAAATAGGTATTTTATCATCAATTATTAATTACCCTTAATTTGACACCAATGAGCATTGCTAAACCCCTACAGTTTAATGCTGTTTACCTACTTGGCTTGAGTTGATACCGTTAAAACCTGTGGTGGTGAAGCATCTGGTGGATACAGAAAGTCAACTTGGACTAAAGATGTATTTCCTGGTTTTATATTCAACGATACCAAAGGTTCTCCCGTTTCACCACGCTTTTGAATTAAATGCACAAATTTATTTTGCCATTTTCCCTGGTCTTGATAACGTAAGCGCACAGTCCCTCGGAAGAAGATTTGACGCGCTGGTAGCTTAAAAAAGCGAAGTCCAGGTTTACTTAATTGATTTTCTTTGAGGGGAGTTTGGACTGCAACACTTACGGTTTGTTGATTTTGAGTATTGTTGTATAAAGGTAACTTGAGACTATATTGAATCCCATAATTACCATGAGCGTAATAAGCAGTATCAGGATAGCGCACTAACATGGGTGCGGTTTGAATTTGATTTGTTCCTAATGTTCCCCCATGTAAGGTACTCAAACCGTAGGAAAAGGCTGCACCAGGTTGAGGAATAGTTAAATACTTGCTTTTTGGTGTATCTACTATATCTGCTAACCATCGAGAACCCTTAGATACTCCCGCTACACGTCCGTAAATTGTCGGTTTGTTGTTTCCTGTGATGGGAGTGGGGACTTTATCTCTAGGGGTGGATAATTCACCATTATCTAATAAATTTTGCCATTCTGCTAAATTAGGCGATCGCTCACTACCGTCAGTATTTGTCCGGGCAAACATCGCCAAACTTGCGGCGTAAACATTACCATTACTTCGCAGTCGCAGATATGTAGAACGACCATTTAAAGGGGGTGTTAGTCCTTGGACGGGAATTGGTAAATTTAATAACATCTGACTTTTCCCTGGGGGAATGACAATTTGGGAGGGAAAAATATCTTGTCTTTTTCCTCTCAAAATATCAGACATGACTCGACTCCCTGGACCTGCAAAAACTGTTCCTAAATCATTGGGGATTAAAGATGGTAATTCCTTAAATGGGGCATCTGGTTGACTTAAATAACTCGCACCTTGCAATATATTTACTGTCACCGGTTGAGAACCAGGATTATGTAAGATGATGCCCAAATACAAAGAACGTAAATTTTCCGATGGGTCAGCTTTAGCAATATGATGGGCAAAAATATCAAACTGTCCACGCAAGGGAAAATCTAAATGGGCTGATGTGACTTTTTTTCCCGTTGCGGGAAAGGTAGAAAGTAAAATTCCTTCTTTTAATACCAGTTCTGGACTATTGCTATTAAATACCGGCACTGAATCCAATTTTCCCGGTAAAGGACGGACTGATTGTATTTGTAATATTTCTTCTGGTGGTGGTGTGGCAGGAACAGCTTGAGCAAGAGTTAAAGCTAGTAATAGTGGCAACATAATACTGAGTAAATTTGTTTAAACAGACGTTAATATTTCTAGTAGTTCGTCAAATTTATTTTGACAGGTAATGATAGGAAAAAACTTCTGTTTTTCCCGCCCCTACTTCCCCTACCCCTCTTCTCCCCCTACTTGCCTTTACCCGTCATTTTTGGATTGACAGACTACTAGAGAAGTGCCAAGTTGTTAATGATCACAATAAAATCAGCAATTATCTTTGGCAAATTTTCTGGGTTTAAAATTGGGACATGAACAAAAATACACTTAATTGAGAGTTGAGACTGGTGTAAATAGTCCAAGACTGAATAATAAAGTCCCTCGCAAACAAACTTACCACAGTTATAGCTAATCTCAACTGCTGCTGTTCCGACTAATAATTTTTCGAGATCAACCCTGGTTTGTAAAATATTTTCGGGGGAATTTCTAGACTCTTGAGGCAAGATGTCGGCAGAATTTGTAGACTCTACTGGCAAGATGCTTGTACTACTGGCAAGGACTTCTACGCTTAATTGGGAACGACTTGCAGCCATACCACAACAGATAATATGGTCAGGTTGGAGTTCATTAATTTTGGCAATGACGAGAGAACTTGCCAGTTGCACATCGACAGGGAGACGGTGCAAAAATTTTAAATCATGGGAGAGTGAAGCCATTTTGGCTAGTCCGAGTAACAAGTCATCGGATGAATTTGACTCTTGTTGGCTTAACCAAATGTCAAAAGAAGTTAATAGTATTTTTTTTTGCATTATAAATAATAATTAGAATTAGAATAATTAAAAGCCCTCCCTCATAAATTTACAAGGAGCAGCTAAATGGCAGTGATTGCAGTTGTTGATTACGATATGGGAAATTTGCACTCTGTTTGCAAAGGATTAGAAAAAGCTGGTGCGACCCCTCTCGTTACTTATTGTTCTCAAGAGTTGGCAAAAGCAGATGCTATAGTTTTACCAGGGGTGGGAGCATTTGATCCGGCAGTACAACATTTGCGATCGCGTGGTTTGGAACAACCGATTAAAGATGCGATCGCTTCTGGTAAACCGTTCTTGGGTATTTGTTTAGGATTACAAATTTTGTTTGAATCCAGCGCCGAAGGAACGTTACCAGGACTAGGAATTGTCCCCGGAAAAGTCCGCCGTTTTCGTTCTCAACAGGGGATGACAATTCCCCACATGGGTTGGAATCAACTCCAACTTAACCAACCAAAAAGTCTTTTATGGGAACATTTACCTATCGATCCTTGGGTTTATTTTGTGCATTCTTATTATGTTGAACCCACAAATCCCCAAGTTCGCGCGGCAACTGTGACTCATGGTGATCAAAGTTTTACAGCAGCGATCGCTCATGAAAATCTCATGGCTGTCCAATTCCATCCTGAAAAATCATCAAATGTCGGATTGCAAATCCTATCTAATTTTGTGGCTCAAGTCCGTGAAAAAGTTTTTGCTTAACAAAAGTTTGTATATTTTCAGGTGTTTATTTGCTCAAAGTTGAAGATTTAATGATCAATTAAGTAATGAGTCTAAGAATTTACGGGAATCGTCTGCTTAAAACTTTACCAGGTGATCATACCAGACCTACCAGTGCGCGAGTCCGGGAAGCATTGTTTAATATTTGGCAGGGAACAATCGTTGGTTGTCGCTGGTTAGATTTGTGCGCCGGTAGTGGTTCTATGGGCGCAGAGGCTTTGTGCAGAGAAGCCAGCGTCGTCATCGGCATTGAAGAATCTAGTCAATCCTGTGCTATAATTCAAGAAAATTGGCAACAGGTAGCCAAGCCAGACCAAAAATTTCAGCTATTACGGGGAGATGTCACCCAACAGTTAAAAAAATTATCAGGTCAAAAATTTGACAGAATATATTTTGACCCACCTTATACTAGTGGACTATATGAACCAGTATTACAAGCGATCGCTCAATATCAGCTTTTAGATTGCCAAGGAGAAATAGCCGTCGAACATCGTTACAGAAATTGGCAACCAGCAAACATTGACAACTGGGAAATCTGCCGTCAAAAAAGCTATGGCAAAACAGCTTTGACATTTTATCAAGAACAGGGAACAGGGAACAGGGAACAGGGAACAGGGAACAGGGAACAGGGAATAGGGAATAGGGAATAGGGAATAGACGGAGAATTTTCTTCTTTCTTCTTCCTTGACTCCTGACTCCTGACTCCTGACTCCTGACTCCTGACTCCTCACTCCCAACTCATCAATTAATATCAGCCGCCCAATTCGGTGGGACGTTTGTATTGTCTATAAGCAGCGTAGAATAATCCGCTTAAAGTTACAAAAACTAAACCAAGCACAATACCTGATAGTAGGGGTTCAACCACTGTAAAGCTCCTTGTTGTAATTATGGAAAGATTCGTGTCCTGTTTTTGATTTTACCAAATTTGGCAATAATCCCCCATCCCATAACAGTTTTAAATCTAAATACTAGATAAAAATTATCATTTGTACTTGCGAACACCATCAAGAAATTTTAAGCTATGTGTAGGAATTGAAAACTTGCACATTGTCAAAGCAACCCTTTTGGATAATCAGCTTATCAAACCTGAAACCCTAATTCAACAGTTCGTTATGTTCACCGTAGCGATGCTGATAGCCCTCCCATTAATCCTGTTTGGGATTGAGATAGTAAAAGCCTCTGATCCTTATGTTAAAAGTGTTCTATCCCTCCAGGGAAACCCAGTCCAGGGACAAGCTATTTTCCAAATCAACTGTGCTGGTTGTCATGGTTTAGAAGGAAATGGACTAGTTGGTCCGAGTTTACATGAAATCTCCAAATATAAATCCCGCTATGGACTCATTCATCAAGTAACTAGCGGTGAAACTCCCCCCATGCCAAAATTCCAGCCCAGTATTCAAGAAATGGCAGACCTTTTAAGCTATCTAGAAAGTCTATGAACTTTTGTCAGACAAAATTAAATTCACTCGTTAAAAGAGGCAATAGGGAACAGGGAACAGAAAAATTCAAAGGTATGTAACGATATGTAAAGTTGTCTTAATACGAGATTCTGGTTGAGGGTAAAACGCAAAGATTGTAAAGTTTTATTGCAGGATTCAACAATTGTGGATTTGTATTAACTGATAATCAATAAGAAGTATACATGATATGATATGACGGCGTTGCATAATAGCTATATAAATTATGTTTCGCATCAAGGCGTAAAGACGAAAACTTTAAGACCCTTTGTGTAATAATTCTGATACACACTATTTAATGGGCTATAGGGTTTGTGACTTTGACAAAAATTACCCCTGGACAACCACTGACTGATACGCAAAGAAATGGCTTACAGTTAGTATCCCTGTGGGGTGGGGGTAAACGTGATGTGGTTTTAGCTATTGATATCACGGAAAGTGTAGGTTTAAATAATCAAGGTCGGATTCATTTACGTCAAATAGTTGAAGACAGTCTCAAACCTGGTGATTCTGTTTATATTGTTCCCTTTGCTCAAAATTTGGTTTTTGATGCCGTCATCTCTGTTGAAAATCCATTAGGAAAACCTATATATTTTAGAGATAAAAATTCGGAAAATATTAATAAAGTATTAGCGAAAATTCCTTTTAATTCTGACCCTAACCGCTATGGTACAGATATTCAAAAAGCAGAATTAATAGTATATCAAGGTATTGCCCAGATTAATCAAAATCGAGTTTCCAAAAATCAACTAATTAAGCCGCAATCGGTTGTTTGGATTACTGATGCACCGTTATCTACTAAATCAGGAATTACTTCCCAAGTTTGGATAGAAACTCCTGCTAATAGTCCTTTGAGAATTGCGACATCACCGGAAAGTCAGGAAAGACAGAATTGGATTAAGGCTTTATCATTCAAAGAGCGATCGCTCATCATTAAAAAACAAGATAATAAAGATTATACATTAACTGTAGTAGATCTTAATCCTACAGTTCAAGAAGTTTGCACACCAATACCAGGAGGACAAGAAACTTGTTTAGTTAATCCTTATTTATTCAAACAGCTATGGCTACCAAGTTTAATTTTATTATTAATACTTGCATCAATGGTAGGGGGTATATTAAAATATGCTAAATTGCAAAAAAAATGGGAGGTACGAATTAAGTTAGAAGATGATGGAGAAGATGAAGAACAAATATGTAGATTACCAAACAATAAAAAAATCGCAATTGGTGAATATGATCCTAGCTGTATACATTCTATTGACTTTAGAGGTGGAGAATTACAAGCATATTTAGAACGGAAAGGAGAAAAACTTTATTTAGTTCCCACAGAAGATACAAAAATTGAACTTAACAATAAAAAAGTTACATCACGAACTCTCATATCAACTTCTAAATTTACCCTAAATTGCCCAGATTCACGCCAGAGAGAATACGAAATATCTATCAAAATCAAGAAATAGTTTATAGGGAAAAACATCATGACTCAAGCATCTGCAAAAGAAACCCAATCTAGAGGCATTAATCGCACAATTTGTATCGGTTTAGGTGGCACGGGGAGAGATGTATTAATGCGAATTAGACGGTTAATTGTTGACCGTTATGGAGACCTAAATAACTTACCAATTGTCAGTTTTGTTCATATAGACACAGATAAAGCAGCCACCCAAGTTACAGGGATTAGAACAGGGAGTACCTATCATGGTGTTGATTTAAGTTTTAAAGAAGCTGAAAAAGTCAGCGCTACCATGTCATCGAAAGATGTCACCATGTTTGTAGACGGACTAGAACGGCGTTCAGAATATAATAGTTATGGTCCTTATGATCATATTGGAATCTGGTTTCCGCCTCAATTATTGCGGAATATTAAAGCAGTAGAAGAAGGTGCAAAAGGTATTAGACCTGTAGGAAGACTGGCTTTTTTTCACAACTATCAAAAAGTAAAAACAGCAATTGAAACCGCCGAAAGACGCACCAGAGGACACGAAGCTTTATTACTAAAATCAGGCTTTAAAATAGATCCAGGATTAAGTATTTTTGTAGTCGGTTCTCTTTGTGGTGGCACAGGAAGCGGGATGTTTCTAGATGTTGCTTATAGTCTGAGAAATCTTTATGGTGAACAAGGCGCTCGCATTTTTGGCTATTTAGTAATTAGTCCAGAATTGTATGGTAATACTACTAGAATGATTGCGAATACTTATGCCGCATTAAAAGAACTAAATTATTACAGTAATCCTGGTACAGAATTTGCAGCTTGTTATGATATTGAAAATTTATCAATTATTCAAGAAAAACGTCCACCTTTTGATTATGCTTATTTGCTATCTCATCAAACAGGGGGAGAATATGAAATACTTACACAAGGTAAGCTATGTAATGTAATCGCTCATAAAATAGGGTTAGAATTTTCCGGTGAATTAGCTCCAGTGATTAAAGGAAATCGAGATAATTTTCTACAACACCTAATTCAATCAGACAAACATCCTCGTCCTAATAGCCAAATATACTTAACATTTGGACTATCAGCAATTTATTTTCCTCGTGATACTATCATTCAAATAGCCTTAACAAAAGTCAGTTCAGAATTAATCAAATTCTGGTTAAATGGTAAAGGTCAAAGTCCTGATCCTATCAACTTACTTGAACAATTTTTAATTCAACATCACTGGCATAATGATTTGGTAAAACGAGATGGATTAACTAATAAATTAGCGGAGTCTGTAGAAGAATCTAACAAGACCTTTAGTAATAGTATCAAAACTTGGCAGAATAAATTATCAAAGTTAATCTCTGAATCTAAAAATAAAGATGATCGTGTAAATGTTCGTCAACAGTTAGCGACAGAATTTTATAAACAATTTCGTACCGTGCAACCAGGAGAAACCGAAAGTATTCGCGGTTATTGGTTAACAAAATTGATACAAGCTGCTCCTAAAATCATCAAAGAACTTAGCACCAATATTGATGATTATTTAATTAAGTTACTTACACCAATAGAGGCTAACTTTGCTATTAAAAATGGTCGTAATTGGTTAGAAGCATTGCAATATGAATTACATAAATATCAACGTGATTTGCAAGAATCAATAGCTGATTTGGGGGGAATGAAACGCATAGAAGATGTAGAAAGAAAGTGGGATAACACTGACCAAATTATTGAAGAACTGGAAAATAGATTTATCCTGATTGGCAATTTAAAGAATAATCAATTTCAAGACGAATGTAAAAAAGCTATCCAGGAAGTTTGTAAACTAATTAGGCATAATTTTGATTTAACAGTTATCCAAGAAACACTGAAAATTGTTAGTCAGTTACAAAAGCACGTTCAAGAAAGAGAAAAAGAAGTCGCTGCTTTTAGCAGTTTAGTAGAAGACTTACAAAGTGCTTATGAAAAAGAGGAAAGAGAATTAAAACAATTAAATTTTGATGAAATGAGTGGAGAGGCAATTTTTGATAGTGAAGATATAGAGCTTTGCTATCAAACAATGTTACCAGAAAATGATTTGCGTCCTCAATTAGTTTTAGCAAGTTCAGCAATCACAGAAACATCGGGTAAAGGTTCATCTTTGGCATTTTTCTTAAATATGGAAAGAGCTACATACTCCCAGCTAAAACAAGAAATTGATCCCACAGTTGTTCAAATATTTGCTTTTCGTGGTAGCAATATTGTCAATTCTGTAATTAAACGCTTCATGCGAAAATATTCATCATCTGCTGGTTCAACTCGTTTAACACAAATTATGCAGGAAGCTCAACCCTTACTGCGGTTAAATTTGAATGATCCTTATTTCCGAGACGAGGATGATAAAAGTAGTAAATTAGTAGGATATAAAGATACAGATGAATCAGATGTGACAGATTTCAAAAAACTCCTCACACAAGATTTAGGGATTTCCACAAGTGTTTTAAAAGCAATACAAGCAGATGATGAAATCCTAATTGTGAATGAGTATGCAGGGTTTCCGTTGAGATTAATTAGTAGTTTGGAAAGAATGAGAAATCCATATTTACGAGAACAAAATTCTGGGACATCTTTTTTGCATAATGATTATCGCGCTTCTTTTCCTGATATAATTCCCCCAGATGCGAGAAGAATGGAAGAACTAGAGGATATTTTTTATCCTTGTTTAGCATTAGAATTGTTAACAGAAAATCAGGAAAATCAGGAATTAGAATTTCAACATTATGACTCTTTCCAAGATAGTTATTATACTGCTGCTGTGAGTGCAAATTGGATGGAAGCTTTGGAAGATTTAGCCAATAACCGCAATATGGCGGATACTTTGCAGAAGATTTTAGATGATACAATTTCTAAAATGCAAAATAATCCGAAATTATGGGAAAATGAATATCTGCCGAAACTGCGTCAATTTCCAGATAAGTTGAAGCAAATACCCGAAGATAGTCAAAATTTTCCCTATATACAAAAAGTATATGTCTCACCAAACAATATTCAACCTACAGTTAAAGAAGGGGTGATAAATCGTTTTTGGAAGAAAATGGAAGCTAAATTGAGAAATCCAAATCCTCTTCCACCCACAGATAATATAGAAAATCAAAAAACTCTTGTTGGTGAAATAGATTTTAGTTCTCCCCTAAATAATACTAATAATCGTCAAAAACGACGACTAGAATTGGAACAGCTTAAACAAGATTTAGATGAAGGTTTTATTACTCCTGAAGAATATGAAAGAGAAAAAGAAAAAATCTTTCTTCAATATCCACTGTAGTTAATATCGTTCATATCTACCCACTTTTAATAATTTTTCTACACTACTAAAGGTCATTTTTATGCCACCACTACCACCTTACTTGATTTTTATCACTCTTTTTCTCGTTGTCATTCCATCTCTAGTGACTATTTTTCTTCGCATATCTCTTTACCGCTATTTGATAAATTTGAATAATAAAATTCAAAAATTAATCCAACAAGGAGTGAAGAAAGATAAAGACAAAGAAGAAGGAGAACTGAAAATCATCCAGATATTAAAAAATAGATTTAAGCAAGCTAGTAAACAACTAGACTATATCAATACAGGAGCATTAATTGATCAAGTTTATAGCCAGGAAAAAATCAAGGGACTTACCTGTGAACAAATAGATTATTTATGTCGCATTCTGCCAAATTTACTATTAGCTTTTGGGTTGCTGGGAACTTTTTTAGGTATTACCATTAATTTATCTACCCTTAGTCAAACGATTAATCAAGCTAATGCTAATGATGTTAGTAATTTAGTCACTGAATTAAAGAAACCATTGGAAGGAATGAGCATTGCATTTACTACCAGTTTAACAGGACTATTTTTCAGTGCTTTGTTAACATTATTCAATTTTATTTTTAACAGTGGACTCGCTAAATATCGTCTGATTAGTTCTTTAGAAGATTATCTAGATAATATTTATCTTCCTGAAGTACAGGGAGATGCTCGTCTTGATAAAATAGTTAATAGAATGGTATCCCAACAGGATGTATTTTTAACAAATTTTGGCGAAACGGTGCGAAAAGCTGTGGAACAATCTATGGGAAAGGTAGCACAACAAATTGCTGACGGGAATAAAGAAACTACAGATTTAGCTAGACAGGTTTATGAAAAATTTACAGCTTCTGCTGGAACTATATCTAGTGCTGCTAATGAGTTTCAAAATTCTATGTCAGCATTAAATACAACATCTCAGATATTTAAACAGTCTGCTGAAACTTTTAATCAAAGTCAGTTTCCTCTCAAATTATCATTAGCTGTTGTAGATTTGAGTAATACACAGCAGAAATTTTCTGAGTCAGCTACAAGTTTAGCAGCAACAACGGAAGTAATTAAAACAGTTTTAACGGAGGTTCAGAATTATAGTCAGACTTTAATTAAGTTAGCAGAAGAAATAAACAATACAAATAAAACTTCAATTCAGGTATTAGACTTACATCAAAATAACCAAAATCTTCTCACTGAAATTATTCCCCAACTTCAACAAGGAGCTAATAGTTACGAAAAAGCAGTTAATAAACTGGATGATTTAAATCAAAGAGTGAGCGATAAATTCAATAATTTTGATCAATTAATTACAGCTATGACTCAGTTATTAGAAAATGTGAAAACATATACAACGGAATTAATTAGCAAAGTTGCAACGGAAACTGAAAATTCTAGTCAGAGTTTAATTAGTTTAGCTGAAGAGATAAAAGCTATGAACCAAACTTCAATTCAGGTATTAGACTTACATCAAAATAACCAAAATCTTCGGTTCTACCGTTCCCCTTATGATCAAACATCCTTTTAATATATCCAAAACCATTGGTGTAGAAAATATTAAAACCTCAAATCCAATCGGTGTAGGGGTTTCAGGGATATTTTACCGAAAATATCATAAAGGGAGCGGTAGAGCCAAATCTTCTCACTGAAATTATTCCCGGACTTCAGCAAGGAGCTAATAGTTATGAAAAAGCAGTTAATAAACTGGATGATTTAGATCAAAGAGTGCGCGATAAAGTTAATAGTTTTGATAAATTAATCACAACTATTGAGCAGTTGTTAGAAAATGTGAAAACCTATACAAGGGATGTGAATACTACTATTAATATAGCATCTAACCAAATAGATGGTAATAATCAAAAACTGCAAACATTTGTGAATGATATTAATGATTATGTTCGTAAATTTAGTCTTGAATTTACTAAAATTCAATCAGAATTGATAAAATTATTAGAGAATAATAATTATCAACTAATTTCTGAATATCAAAATGTGAGTAATACCATTATTCAAGGAATTGACAGACAAACTAATATCAACAAGAAGGGTTTTGATGCTAATATTAAAGGTTTGGAGCTATTAATCAGGATTCTTGGGGAATATCCACAAAAACTTGATGACACAAATACCGATACATAAGGTGCGTTACGCTGGCGCTAACACACCCTACTGTTTAAATTGACTAACAAATTTACAAAAATAAAACATTGCAATTATGGCTCGTCGTTCACGCTACACAGAATATAATGAAGATCTAAACGTTTGGCCAGCATTTACTGATTTAATGTCTAATGCGTTTATGATATTGATTTTATTTTTGTTTTTAACTATTATCATATCACAAATCACTAAAGATCCGGGGTCAACAGATACACCACCAATCATAATCATAAAAGATCAAGGTGATTATAGATTTGCTTCCGGTAGTGCGGAAATTCCTGCGAAAATGTCAACTTATATATTTAACCAAATAGTACCGGAAATAGAAGCTAGAACTAAACAATATGGGATTAATGTAGTAGAAATAATCGGACATACAGACGGACAAGCTAATAGTAAAGTAACAAGTAATTTAGATGTAAATTTAGAAAATGTAGCTAGTGGTAACTTACAAGTAGGAAAACTACAAGCTGGTTCTAATGCTGATTTGGGATTAATGCGGGCTTTATCAGTTGTGAAGGTTCTGGGTGATATCCAGAAAAAACAAGGTAAACTATCTGGACTATCATTTCGTGCTTATTCTGCGGCACAATTAATATTACCAAATGGAAAATTTGCAGGGATAGCGCGGAAAGAGGATGTCACTCGACGACGAATTGAAATCCGTTTTACACGGTTGGGAGAAGTGCGAGAAGTTAGATAAAAAATCATACTTCATCTATCAAAATTTTGCCTTCCCCCTTCCATCAAAAATCTATCACCTTCCCAGATTCGAGACTATTCCTAATTTGATCTAATTCTTCCGTCTGAACTCCTGAACTCCTAACTGAGAACCTTATGTCAAATGTAGCAAAAAGCAAATCCCACCGCCGACTAAAACGCCAACTACTTATCGTCATGCTGGTGATTTTTGCTTGGAGTGTGGCCATGGGCTGGATATTAGGATTCGCTACCAGCGCTCGCGGTGCAAATCCTGTAGACTCAATTGGAACTGTTGATGTCGTACCAGCACAATACCAACCAGGACAAGAACTGTATTTAGAAAACTGCTCATCTTGTCATATCGCATTACCACCGGCTGTATTTCCTAGTTAAACTTGGAAAAACCTTTTACAAGACTCCCAGCACTATGGCGTACAAATTAAGCCTTTAGGCAAACTTGAACATCTTTTAGTATCAAAATATCTTTACACCTTTTCCCGTGTGCAACTACAGGAAGAAACAACACCCTAGCGTCTCAAGGACTCTCGTTATTTTAAGGCTTTGCATCCTGGTGTCAAATTACCCACTCCTATAAATATGGGTAGTTGTGTGAGTTGTCATTTTAATGCTGATAAGTACGACTTCCGCAGCCTTAGTCCAGAATGGAAGTAGGGGTAGGAGTTTAGGAAGAAGAATTTTCTCAATGACGAATGACCACTGACCAATTACCAATTACCAATGACATTCAAAGTCTATAATTATATAGCTAAAGCTTAAATCTCCATTTCCCTTGATTTAATTCTATAAACTGCCATGCTAAAACTTTTGTTGGGCGATCCCAACGCTCGTAAACTTAAAAAATACCAACCTTACATTACAGAAATTAACCTCTTAGAGGAAGATATTAAGCCGCTGTCTGATGAACAGTTAAAAGCGAAAACCGTCGAGTTTAAACAACGGTTGGCCAATGGACAAACCCTAGATGATATCTTACCGGAAGCCTTTGCTGTGGTTAGGGAATCAGGACGGCGTGTTTTAGGATTGCGACACTTTGATGTGCAACTTCAGGGTGGGATAATTCTGCATACTGGGCAAATTGCCGAAATGAAAACTGGTGAGGGGAAAACTTTAGTAGCTACCCTACCAAGTTATTTAAATGCCCTGACTGGTAAAGGTGTCCACGTGATTACCGTCAATGATTACCTGGCGCGTCGGGACGCGGAATGGATGGGTCAGGTACACCGGTTCTTAGGGTTAAGTGTAGGGCTAATTCAGTCCACTATGACCCCCAGTGAGCGCCAAAAAAACTATGAGTGTGATATTACCTATGTCACCAACAGCGAAATAGGCTTTGATTATCTCCGGGATAATATGGCTACTTCAATGGCTGAGGTGGTACAACGTCCGTTTAATTTCTGTGTGATTGACGAGGTAGACTCGATTTTAGTTGACGAAGCCCGGACTCCATTAATTATTTCTGGTCAGGTGGAAAGACCAACGGAAAAATACTTACAAGCGGCAGAAATTGCCTTTAGTTTGCAAAAGGATGAACATTACGAAGTTAATGAAAAGGATCGTAACGTTCTATTGACAGATGAGGGTTTTGCAGAATCGGAAAATCAGTTGGGTGTAACCGATTTGTTTGACCCAGAAGACCCTTGGGCGCATTTTATGTTTAATGCGATTAAGGCTAAGGAATTATTTCTCAAAGATGTGAATTATATTGTCCGCAATGACGAAATTGTGATTGTGGATGAATTTACAGGTCGGGTATTACCAGGGCGACGATGGAGTGATGGTTTACACCAAGCTATTGAAGCCAAGGAACACGTAGAAATTCAACCAGAAACCCAAACTTTGGCGACAATTACCTATCAAAATCTATTTTTGCTCTATCCCAAGTTGGGGGGAATGACGGGAACGGCGAAAACGGAAGAGGTGGAATTTGAAAAGATTTATAAACGAGAAGTGACGATTATTCCCACTAATCGGATTAGAAGACGGGAAGACTTGTCTGATATGGTGTTTAAGACTGAACCAGGGAAGTGGGGAGCGATCGCGAAAGAATGTGCCGAAATGCACGAAAATGGTAGACCTGTGTTAGTAGGGACAACCAGTGTCGAAAAATCTGAACTTCTTAGCCGACTCCTCAAGGAAATGGAAATTCCCCACGAGTTACTTAACGCTAGACCAGAAAACGTGGAACGGGAAGCGGAAATTATTGCCCAAGCTGGACGCAGTGGGGCTGTAACTATCGCCACCAACATGGCAGGACGGGGTACAGACATTATCCTGGGTGGTAACTCTGAGTATATGGCGCGGTTGAAACTGCGGGAATACTTTATGCCTCGCATTGTTAGCCCCGAAGATGATGATAGTTTTGGGATGCAAAGGGCTTCTGGACTACCTATCGGTGGTAGCGGTAGCGGACAAGGCTTTGTTCCTGGTAAAAAGGTGAAAACTTGGCGGGCTTCTCCAGAAATTTTCCCCACCCAATTAAGAAAAGAAACAGAACAGCTTTTAAAAGCGGCTGTAGAGGTGGCTGTGAAGGCTTATGGTGAGCGCAGTTTACCGGAATTGGAAGCAGAAGAGAAGGTAGCTGTGGCGGCGGAAAAAGCCCCGACAGATGACCTGGTAATTCAGAAATTGCGGGCAGCTTACCAGCAGGTTAAGCACGAGTATGAAGAATTTACTGTCCGCGAACATGATGACGTTGTCAACAGAGGTGGTTTGCACGTAATTGGAACGGAACGTCATGAGTCACGACGAATTGATAACCAGTTACGCGGACGGGCGGGAAGACAAGGCGACCCTGGAACGACAAGATTTTTCCTCAGTTTAGAGGATAACCTATTACGCATCTTTGGGGGCGATCGCGTTGCTGGCTTGATGAATGCTTTCCAAGTGGAAGAAGATATGCCGATAGAATCAGGTATGTTAACTCGCAGCTTAGAGGGCGCACAGAAAAAGGTGGAAACCTATTACTACGACATCCGTAAACAGGTGTTTGAGTATGACGAGGTAATGAATAATCAACGGCGGGCTATCTATGCGGAACGTCGCCGGGTGTTGGAAGGTCAGGATTTGAAGGAACAGGTGATAAAATACGCAGAAAAAACGATGGACGACATCGTTGATTATTACATCAACCCTGATTTACCTTCGGAAGAATGGGAGTTAGAAAAGTTAGTAGATAAGGTGAAGGAGTTTGTTTACCTGTTGGCTGATATGCAGTCTGGACAGTTGGAGGATATGGGAGTACCGGAAATTAAAGCGTTCCTCCATGAACAAGCGCGGATTGCCTATGATATGAAGGAAGCGCAAATTGACCAAATTCAACCGGGTTTAATGCGCCAAGCGGAACGGTTTTTTATTCTCCAACGCATAGATACTTTGTGGCGGGAGCATCTGCAACAAATGGATGCTTTGCGTGAGTCTGTTGGTTTGCGTGGTTATGGGCAAAAAGACCCGCTCATTGAGTATAAGAGTGAGGGTTATGAGTTGTTCTTGGATATGATGGTTAATATCCGCCGTGATGTGGTTTATTCTCTGTTTATGTTCCAGCCTCAAGCGCAGCAAACTGCTGAGATGGTTTAAGGTTTTTTTCTCACAGAGACGCACAAGGCACGGAGGGTGTTTTCTGCGTCTTTGTTTTATTTTTGTTTCGCGCAAAGTCGCTAAGGAGCAAAGGCGCAAAGGAAGAAGAGGGAAGAAAAGGGAAGGATTAAAGCTGTTATAATCTTTGAAACTATATAGGCATTTATTTATATGGAGTATAGTTATAAAACCGAAAATGGTAACCTGTTTGACATTATTGCACAATCACCAGAAATGGAAATTGTGAGATACTTATTGGTATTGCAAGCTAGTTTTCGTTTATTTGATGGTAATTATCATGAATTAATACAATACTTAGATTATGCTCATAAGCAAAGCGAAAATCAAGAAGCTTTGATTGATGAAACATCAAGACTATTGCATAATTTCCTCGCATCTGCTGGCTCATTAGTCGAGCATACTAGGGTAATAATCAGAAAGTTATACTCAAATCATGAGTTTAAAGATGTATATCAAAAAAAATTACAAGAAGATTTAGGAAATAATCATGAACGAAATTTAATACAAAATTTACGTAATTATACTCTGCATGAAAAGTTACCTATCTTAGATTTACAAAACTCTTTTTCAGACAATTTACTATTCAGTATCCAAATAGATGTGAAAACCCTTAAAGAATCGGAATACTGGAAACCTTGGGAAGATTCGGAAGATTATTTAAACAAACTTGAAGACAGTACAAAATTGGAAGATTTAGTCAAGAAATATTATGAGTTAATAATAAATTTTTATACATGGCTTACCGAAAAACAACATAATATTCATAAAGCAGATATAGAAAAGCTTCAAAAAATGAAAAAAGGAATTATGTAAAAATATCAATATATCAATTCAACCTAAAAAGCTAATATTGGAAATTGTGCAGTTTTCTTTAGAATGAAGATAGGAATTACGATGGATTACAGCCATAAAAACGAATTGTATAAACGTTTTGATTTTATACAAAAATCAAAAGAAACAGACATTTATCGAAACTTAAAGGCATTGCAAGCAAGTTATCATGTCTTTTATGGTAATTATATTGTATTAACAAAATATCTAGAACCTCTCCAAGACCCAAAAGAGTCTTTAAAAAAGTACAATTTTTACGAAAGAAAGAACCAAGAAGATTTGATTGATGAAACCTCAAGGCTATTTCATAATTTTATTGCAGCTACAGAATCACTATTTGATCATACAGATAAAATAATTGAAAAATTATACTCCCAGTTCAGAAATGAGTATGATGAAAAAAAAGAAAAATATATAAAAAGTCAGTCAATCAGCAAGTTTGTCAAAGATTTACGCCAATACACTCTACATTATACTTTACCTCTAAAAGAATTACAAATTGGGTTTTCAATAGATAGAGATATAGACTTCAGCATGAAAATAAATATTGAACATCTTAAAAAATCGAGTAAATGGAGGAAAAAATTTAACCATTATTTAAAGGGACGTGAAAGTTTGTCAGTTCTAAATTTAGTTAATGACTACTTTGTGCTAATACAAAATTTTTATGACTGGCTAACTACTAAATTAATCAGCCAAGTAACAGAATAAGATTTAGAAAAGGTTGTAAAAAATCATGACAGAAAAGAAAAGAACTGATTTTAATTATTGCCAACTTGAAAATAACTTGATATATATTTCAGGGTCAATTATTCAGGCTTATAAATCTAATAAATGCGAGTTAACAGTTTGCCATGAATATGATGAAAATGATGCTTCATTAAGGGTGTATATCGTAGATGCTAACTTAGAAAAATCTTTTATTGAGCTAGGAGTTTACTTCAAATGGCCAAATGATAACTACATAATTCGTATCTGGGACAAAAGTATTACTCCAACAGACAAAGATAAGAAAATTTGGAACGAGAAAGAACCATGTCCAGGTCATTTAGCTTGGCAATATGAAAATGAAGATTTATCAGAGGAAGGATTTTCAAATTTTGATTCAGGTTTGCACAAACTTATTTACGAGTACGTCAAGAAAATTCAAGATTTTTATTTATCATCTGGTGGTGTAAGTCCTGAAATTAAGAATCTACTTTAGTAGAATTGTTAGATTATAAACTAGATATATTATAATTAAATTATCAATCAAGAGGTCTGACTTTTCAGATCGTGGTAGCAAGGTCTACCCTTGACTGACTTTGATTTTCCAATAACATAGTATTTAACAAGGCTAGAAAAAAATATTATGACTACATCTATTGCTGACCAAGTTATTGAACAATTAAAAATTATGCCTCAAGACTTGCAATATCAAGTCCTAGAATTTGCCCGCAATTTGACAAGTTCAAAAATCAAAGGTGTTCCCGGTAAACAATTACTGCCTTTTGCAGGTTCAATACCTAAAGAAGACTTACAGCTAATGAGTGAAGCAATAGAACAATTACAAGATAGAAAATAATCCACTTTGGAAAAATATATGCCAAAAATTACCCTAGAAGTATCAGAAGAACTATCTCAACAAATAGCGCAAATAGGCAATGAACGCCTACCAGAACTACTGGCTTTGAGTCTTCAACAACCAGCAATACCAACACAAATTTACCAATATATCCTTAATTTTCTTGCCAGTAACCCCACTCCTCAACAAATTGCTGAATTTAAACCCACACCGGAAATGCAAGACAGGTTACGTACTTTACTAGCACGTAATAAAGCAGGTGATATTAACCCCAGAGAGTTAAAAGAACTGGATGAGTATGAACGTATTGAACACTTAATTGTGATGATTAAAGCTGGTAATTTATCTTATTTGACTAGTAAACTGTGAGTACATCCTACATTCCGGCTGCACTTCGCCGCTTAGTAGAAGAACGGGCAAACTATAAATGTGAATATTGCTTATTACCCGCAGGAATTGCCTTCTTTTCCCATGAAATTGACCACGTTATAGCTGAAAAGCATGGTGGTGAAACAAATGCTGATAATCTAGCTCTCACCTGTTGGCGTTGTAACCGCTATAAAGGTAGTGATTTAGGTTCATTCGACCCAAAAACGGGAGATTTTAGCTTTTTATTCAACCCCCGTCTTCAAGCATGGGCTTTTCATTTTACCTTTTCAGAACTGCTTCTGGTTGGTTTAACTGCTGAAGGACGTACAACAGTCAAGTTGTTACAAATAAATAATGAAGAAAGACTAGCTGAAAGAGGGTTGTAATGATTTTCAATTATTCTCTTACCTTAAAGTCCGAAATATCACCCTTCCCGGATACTCTTGCTGATTAATTTTGGTATAGACTCGCAAACAAGTTAATACTTCACCTGGATTACCACCACAGTCTAATTGCAAGTCATCTTTAGAAAATTCACAAACATCACCATACAGTCCTGATAACTGTTTGAGTCGGACTTCATTACCTGCTTTCATAGCTTTATCAGCGGCTTTTCTAAGGATACGACGAGATTCTTTTTGTAATTTTCCCCACCAAGAATAACGTTCAGCCGGGGGGATAAATACTAAGGAATGAATGGCTTCATCTATGTCAATCCAGGCACATAAATTTAAAATAGTATCAGTATTTTCCTCGGATTTTTGCAGGCGGTGAAAGCGATCGCTTAATGTGTCAATATATTGATGACGTTGTTCTAATTTAGAATGTAAAGAAACTACATCAAAGCTAAAAACACTTTTTAAAGCATGATGTAATTCTGGATCTATCTCAATAAACTTAATATATAAAAGTAAAAATCCGGCGATTAAATATAAATTTTCAGAAAGATGAGTTTGGGCAATTTCTGAATTTACCAAAGCTGTTTGAGATAAACATAATCCTTTGGCCTTAACTGTACCACTTAACCCTGGATAGATAATTTCATCACGGACAAATGGTAATTCCTCCAGATTTATATTATCTACAACTGCACCTACTTCTTGCGCTAATTCTAAAGCCTTATGTCGCCAAAATGTAGCTACATCTTCAGGAACTCGCAACAGTTTTCTATGAATTTCGTTCCATATTTCCGCATCAATTTGGCTTTGAATACAAGAATTACCAAGATAAGATTTTAATTCTGAATCATCATTAAAAGCATCTTTTAATTTTATTAACTGAGGTTGTTTTAGATCCCCGACTTCTTGAAGAAGTCGGGGATCTAATAATTGATGAAGTTCTTGGAGAATTTCTTCTGATAGCTGAAATCCGGTATCAAGCGGATATTCTTGATTTGCTTTGGTTAAAGTTGCGGCTAATCCATATAAATTAAACCGTAATATTTTGGCTAATTCTGAGTTTTTTGTATTTAGTAGTTTATGTAAATTCTGCATAATTTTGTCAGGATGAAAATAAAAAGTAGGTTGGGTTAAGCGACAGCGCAACCCAACAAAAGTCCATAAAATTATTGATAATGTTGGGTTTCCTTACGTCAACCCAACCTACGGAATTAAAGCTAATGAATACCACAAAAAGGATCACGTTCTTTATCAACTTCGTTAGGTTGTAATTCCAATTCTGCCCGATAAACACATCCTTCTTGTTCTAGACATTCTTGATTATTAGATGTCCAATAAGGAACTGCCCCAGCGTGCATTCTTAATATGCCTGTATTATCAAGAGTCACATGATATTGACAAGGATAATCTGTGATAATATCCGGTCTGCTGAGTGTGCCAATCCGTAACCATTTTTTGGTATTTGTATCACTATCAGTTTGATAAATATAGAAGGTGTGTTGACCACTTTGGGGAAATGATGGCAAAGGTTTACTGATTAATCCTGTTCCTGGTTGTTTGACACCATCTTGTAAATAATGAAATGTTTCCATTGATTTACTTTCATTATTATCAACTGCAAATACTAAATGATAAGCATGAGGTTGATCAACTGTGGCAGATTCTAAAACATTAACAGCAATATCACCATCATTTAAGTTGTGTTGATGGTTTTCTATGGCGATATTCCATTTTAAATTACCATCAGTAAATAAGGTATTTTCAGTAGATTTAGATATGACTGAATTAATATCAATGCCAACCACATCTATTAAATAATGGGGATTACCTCGGCATAGTAAAACGCTAAATTGTAAAGCTTGGTCAATCTCAAATTGGATTTTAATTTTTTTGAGAAATTCCTGTTCTTCCATACCCAATTTATCCATCAATATTTTACCGTCGAAACTACCCCACAGGCGAAAAGTGCCATTTTCATAATCTTGACGATGGATAATATTTGTTAATTGGATGCCCTGCCAAGGTGTCCGCACTTTAGCAACAGTATCCCAAGGTGCAAGTTGATATAGTTCTTGTCCAGCATTAAAAATGGCTAATGGTTCGTTACTTTGGGTTTTGCGTTTGAAGTTACAAGGAAGATAATAAAACAGGTTTTTGACATCAATTTCTAGTTGATTTGCACCTTTGCGTAACAGATTTTTAGATTCTTCTGGATCAAATCGAAAGCGACGCAATTTTTCGGCATAACAAGCACCTGCGGAAGTGGCAATTTTGGTAAATTCTAAAACAAAAGTAATTCGTTCGGGATTCCAAACAAAATAAGGCGATTTACTAAATTCTTCGTAAATTTGTTGTTGAACAAGATTAAAGTTACAAGTTTTTCCAGACAGAATTAACCAATCTACTTTTTGATTTGTTTCTGAATTAAGACGGCTTTCCATTAAGCCTTTTGCAATACCAATGGCTTCTTTAATTGAAGAAGTTGCTGCCCGTTCAAATTGCTGATGATCTAAAGTTAGAGAAATAGATTCAGAACTTCTAACTTGAAATTTAATCGCACTTTGGGCAAGAAGTTCACCAATTTGTTGTTCATTTAAAGTGAAGGTTAATAAAGAACCATCTGCGGGTGGTTTTTGCCCTAATTTGAGTTTAGCAGCTTCAGCATGATCCCACAATGTGTAAAAGGTTTGTAGGCGTTGGGTGGCTTGTTGCCAACGAGTTGGTAAGACTTTTTCCGCTGTATCTAGGGCATCTTTAAAAGCAACGTCACCTTCGGGATTTTCTTTATCTATACATTTTAATAAACTACCAGTTTTAAATTTTCCATCTTCTAAAAAACGGTCATTTAATTCAGAGTTAATTAAGTCTTCTAATTTATCGCTTTCAATGTCACCTGTGGTAACTGCGGTCAGCAGAAAATCAGAAATTGCAACTTTTAAAAGTCGGAAAATTCGTAAAGTAATTAATTCACCACCTAATTGTAAATGTCCCGAAGAACCTAATAATTTGGGAGTAAGTTTATAGTAACGTCCTCCTAAACCTCTATCTTCATGATCTGCAAAGAAGGGAGTTTTATCTTCTAGAGTAAGTTCAATTAAAGCTAAGTCTGTTGTACCCCCACCAATATCTAAAACCAGGACATTTTGTGACCATTTATTCCCATTTTGACGACAGCGAGTTTTAAAAGATTCAATCCCAATATTCAGATTTCCGCCAAATTCTCGCCACAGAAAAAAGATAGCTACAGAAACAGCTTCGTCATAGGCTGTTTGCACATCATCAATGCCTAATTCCTGGACTAATTGCTTAATTTCTTTGCGAACTACGGGAGGGGCAACGGTGGGATAGGTAACAACTGCTGTTAAAAAATCGCCTTCTGAAAATATCCGTCTAGCCCGTTGCCGATAATCTTCTGTTAGTTCAATTAATTGCGCCCAAGCTGCTTGAATGAGGCGATTAACTTGAATGTTTTCTTCATCTTCTTCTAAGATAATTGGGAAAGATCGATCTTGTCCAAAATAGCGTTTGGGTGAATGATGAAATCTACTAATAATTTCTTTAACTGAAACAGTTGTTCCTTGGGCTATGGCTTTTTTTCTATTATCTCTTGCGTCTCTACCCATGCGTAGTTTTAAGGGAATTAATTGCGATACTTCCATTTCACTGGGAATTTCTGTACTGCGTCTATCAATATCTAAAACTACGGGAATTAAATTTTGTGATTCTAATGTGGGAACGCGGAAAACTTCGTGATATATAGCATAAAGTTTCTTGCTAACAGCCCGCCGAAATCTATCACTTGTTCCTAAACATAATTCAATTTGGCGAATTGCTTCTAAAAATAATTCTTTGTTATCACTTTCAAAAATTTCACTTAATTGATCTGATTCTATTGCTAAGTTTTTGCTAATATCAACTAGAAATTTTTCCCACTCACTACTACTAACATCTGGTAAGGCTAAATCTGGGGAGGAATTGAACCATTCCGCCATGCGTTCTCTTAATCTCAGTTCTTGTTCTCTGGGTAAAACTTCGGCAATGGGGACTTCTATGGGGTCAAAAAGTGTCACTGTGGAGTTGGAAGTACCAAAATCTAACGCTAACCAACCAGGAAATCTTTTTCTTTGTTTTTCGTTGAGTTTTTCACTGAGTTGTTGACTTAAATTATTCAAATAGTGATCAAATTGTGAAGTATTCATGGGTAGATGATTTTTTGTAGATGAACTTGATGATTTTTGTAAATTGGGTATAAACCAAAGATCACATTCAGCACATACATGATTAGATATGGACAAATTTGGTTTTCCCCCAGCGTCAGAATCAAAATATTCGACAATCACCTTTAAGGTACAATCAACTATTGTGATTAAAGGTGCATCTAACTGACAGGGATCTTGTCCTAATTGAGAAATATTATAAATTTGTTTGGGTGTGGCTGTGTGAAATTGTCTATAACTTTTTTGAATTTGTGCTGCTAATTCATTTGGTGTACCTCTAACTATGCAGGTAATTCGAGAAATGTACGGTATGTTGCTTTTAATAGGGACAATTTGGATGGTGGGTAGATGCAACTGTGTGTTTTCTTTCACACCTAATTTAAAGCTAGGTAGAAGCTGAATTTCCACAGGCATTTTTGATGTTCCTTTTTTGTTTGTTAATATTTCATTGATAGTGCATTTCCCTAAATTTATTTGATAACTAAAGGTTTACTCTTTTCTTAATAGAAGAATATGGATTAAATGAACCACGAAGAAGCGAAGAACACGAAGAAAGAAAGAAGAAAGAAGAAGGAATAAGGAAGTACCAATTAAGTGCAGGTAAATAATTCTTCTTCATTAATTGTGGCAATATCGGTTAAGATCTCTAGCCAAGCTGGAATGGCTAATTCGGTTTGTGAATCTCTTGCAGCAATATATCTTAGTAGTGTTTCTTTTTTGGAAAGGTTTTGCAAGCTGGGAATAATTTGATCTAAAATTCCATTGATTTCTATATTTACTTGCTGATTACTTTCACTCACATACTGCACGAGATGAAGACTAGCACTAGCGGTAATTTCATCTCGCAGTCGTAAGACGAAAAGTTGATGATTTGCGCTTCTTGATGGGTTTTGATTTCTCTCTGGTGACCAATCAAAAATTTGTCCTACACTGTGTTTTTCATCTTGTCTGGCTAGGGGAAAAATACTTTCTGGTTTGATACTTTGATCATGGTTATTGATTTCGGCAATAATGGCTTCTTTCCATTGACGAGGATCAGATCCTAGTAGGAGTTTATAAAATAAATCTGCTTCTTCAAGTCCAAATTTTGATTCAATTTCTTGTTCCATTTCTGGGATAAGAATGGTTTGCAGTTTTTCCCGTTCTAAGGTAATTTGATGTGCCAATGAGCTTAATAAGTCTACCACAGCTTGATGAATGCGATCGCTCGCAAAGTTCTCCAGTTCTTTAACGGTTTTCTCGAAAGCTGGATAAAAGTCATCACTCTTAGTTGGTATGGAGGTATTTACCCGATTTCCTCTATCAAATAATTTCCCCGCTGCACCTTTAAATTCCGCTAAGGTAATTGTGCCATTTTGAATTTTATTAAATAATAATGTCCACTGACTCCAATTCAAAATTTTCAAAGTTAGTTCATCTTTAATGACATCACTAACTACAATTCCTCTTCTATCTTTCAGTTGTTCTTTACCTAAATCTTTCTGAAAGTTTCTGTAGGTTCTATCTAAACTTTCTATGGCTGATCTTAATTCTAGTAAAGCTGGAGTATCAACTGTGGGTATGCCTTGTTCATGGATTTCGGCAATAATTTCTTTGAGATATTCTTGTTGTTGACGAATCACATCAGCAGCCCGACGGGTATCTTCATACAATTGCTTTAAGCCATGATTAGCAACATGAGTTTGAATCAATTCTCTTAATTTACTAATCCCACCATCTTGAGCAAAATAACCTAATTGTCTTCCTAATTGACTCCTCCCATCTGCTGCTAATAAAGCTTCACTTAAATCACCCCATTTCTGTTGTAATTTTTTCGGTCTTTCTAGATAATCAGGATAATCTAAATTGGCAAGAAATTCCTCAGAACCTGCTTTAATTTGACTAGAACGTTTGGCAAATTCAGACAATCCTAATAGTGGCGATAATAAGACAATTCTATCTTTTTGAGAAGTAAATGCTTCCGCCCCATCAATAATGGTTTTGAGAACTTTCAATTTTTGGAAAACTGCATTTGTTTGTAAGGGTTGAGAATCAGATTGATTAGCAATTAATAAATCTAGTTCCCTTTCTCCTCCTTCACTTTCTAAAGGCAGTTGATCAAAACGTCCCACACCGACAAGAATTAAATCCTTGAGGTCTTGTCCTGGACGCTGTTGCTGCATCATTGTGAAGATTTTATTGGCGCGATCGCTCCCCGGTGATTTACCATTAAGTAAGACTAAAATTGTCTGTACCTGTGCCAATTCTCGCAAGGATAAAAATGTATCTCTAGTTCCAGAATTAGCTGCACCCAAGCCGGGAAAATCTAAAAGGACAAATTCTTCTGCACCTGTAACATCCCAAATTTCTCGTGATATTTTCACATCAATATCAACACGACGAATTAAGGGAAAACTGGTTTGTAATAATTGCGTTCCTAACCTTTGTGGCGCATTTGGTAAGCGAACATTCGCTGGTGGTAAATCCTCAAATTTCAGAGATTGAATCGCCATGGGCATTTCTGCCAGTTGTAAACCTTCACGGGCTGTAATCCCATCAATTGGGTAAAGACGACCGCATAAAGCCTCACCATAAGCCTGATAAGCCCGCAAAAATAACACTAACTCCCGCACCAAATAACGCAACTCTAAATTATTGGAACTTTTCCAAACTTCCTCACACCAAATACTGATATCCTTACCGGTTTTAATTTTAGCTACCTGTAAAGGTGTCACCCCAGCGGACGCAGCGCGACGGTTTGCTTCTTTGAGCATGAAGTGTAAGCACTCATTTACCCCTTCATGGGATAAATATTCTACCGTATAATTATTTGCCTGGGTAGTTGCAAAACCATCCTGGGGTTTAATATGAATAGCTGTGACATTACCGGTTGTCGGATTTTCGCTCACGGGTAAAGCGTCTGCGTAACCAATGAGACTTCCTAGCAGCAAACTTTTACCGCTGCTAAATTCCCCCATGATGCCAATTTTTACCGGTGAGTTGGCCAGTTCCACAGTTTTCTCTGCTGCCTCTCGCAGCCGCAGCAGACAATCATCAAGGCTAGTGGGAACCCAATCTTCCTCCTGGGAAGGGCGCTGGGGAACTGAGTCAATTTTGCGGAGGATAAATTCACCGTACTCTTTCAATCGTGCCAGCTTATCTGGTTCCATAGAGTAGTCTTTCGTTTGAGTTCATTTTCACAACTGGGTTATAACACAAAACCTCAAAACTATTCCTATGTGGTGCCACGAAAACAGGCAAGACGCAAGACGGAAGCGGGAATTTCTTTGTTCTTTGTTTTTCTAATCTTCATCTAAGTAGGTGAACACAATAAAACCAATCTGTGTAAAGAAAAGTAAAATCGCCCAAACCCTCTTCACTCTTGCCTCTTGCCTCTTGCCTCTTGCCTTGCTATGACGACAATTTTCAACGCCAACCTACTTATACCGTTAAGTTGACACCAATAAGCAATGCTAAACCCCGGCAATTGCCAGAAATTACCCAGCTTTCAAAATCTCATCATCTACAGAAAAATCAACTTCTAATTTATCTTGTCCATTGATTAAATAATCATTTACTAAAGAATTTTGCAAACCAGAAATCAAATCATATTTAGGTTGCCAATTTAATTCTATCTGTGCTTTATTCACTGATGCAAAGAAATGCTGTACCCGCATCGGAAAAGCTTTCCGTTTACCGAAATCAAACTTTTTCGGATCATAATGGACGATTTTTACATCATCGGCAGATTTACCAGCAGCTACAGCACAAGCACGCGCTAACCCATCGAAAGTGACAAAGCGATCGCCCGAAATATTATAAATCTGTCCAATTGCTTGATTATTCCCAATTATCTGGGTCATCGCTTGAGCTAAATCCCAGACATGACCAAGCTGAGTGATGTGCATTCCATTCCCAGGAATACAAATCGGGCGATCGCGTACAATTCTATCAAAAAACCAACTTTCCAAAGGATTATAATTTTGCGGTCCGTAGATATAAGTAGGACGAATAGAAGTAAAGGGGATTCCCAACTGCTTGAGGTAAGCTTCCGTTTCATGTTTACCCTGGTGACGACTCTTAGGATCAACAGCATCCCCTTCTAAATGGGGCATTTGGTCAGATTTGAGGTAAACACCCGCAGAACTCATATAAACAAAATGTTTGACCCGTCCTTGAAAAATTTCTGCCAGAGGTTGTGTATCCGTTAGTTCCCTACCATTATTGTCAAAAACGACATCAAAACTTTCTGGTGCTAACTTTTCTTGAAGTTGAGTTGAGTTAGTGCGATCGCCTATAATTTGTCCTACCCCCGCAGGTGCAGCATGATTACCACGATTGAACAAAACCACCTCATGTCCAGCTTTCATCAGTAATTCAGTCAAATACACCCCAATAAACCGAGTTCCACCAATAACCAGAATCCGCATAACTTTCTAATTCCTGAATAAAAATCACCCTTATCTGTAGAGGTTATCAGGTTGTAGTATCACTAGAGGAACATCTTTTGGTAGGATTATATCTTCTATTCAATCTAGAGAGATCAAAATCTTTCCCCCTGCCGTCTCCGAACGACAATTTTTAATGCTCACCTACTTACCTTCCACCCATTCAACTTAACCGTGTCCTTAGAATATGCCTTAGTTCATGAGTGGTTAACCCCTCAAGCCACAGGAGGTTCAGAACTCGTAGTCCAGGAAATATTAAATCACATTGACGCTGATTTATACGCCCTGATTGATTTTGAATCCAGCAATCCAGAAAGTTACCTGTATAAACGTCAAATTGGCACAACGTTTTTACAGAAATTTCCCCAAGCCCGTCAAGGAGTCCAAAAATATTTACCCCTATTACCCTTGGCCATTGAGCAATTGGATTTGCGACAATATGAAGTTATTTTATCTTCATCTCATGCTGTAGCTAAAGGAGTCTTAACCACCCCTAATCAATTGCATATATGCTATAGCCATAGCCCCATGCGCTACGCGTGGGATTTAACCTTTGATTATCTCAACCAAAGCAAACTAGGGCAAGGAGCAATCGGCTGGATCACCCGCCAAATCCTCCATAATTTGCGGCAATGGGACGTAATCAGTGCCAACCGGGTGGATTACTTCATTGCCAATTCACAACACACAGCTAGACGAATTTGGCGGTGCTATCGTCGAGAAGCAACCGTCATCTATCCACCAGTGAATATTGATGAATGTCTCTTTTCCTCGCAAAAAGAGGATTTTTATCTGATAGTTTCCCGACTAGTAAGTTATAAACAAGTTTCCTTAATTGTTCAGGCTTTTAATCGCCTCAAAAAACCCTTGATAGTTATTGGTACAGGTCCTCAAATGAACAAATTACGGGAAATAGCCCAACCACACATTCAAATCTTAGGATGGCAACCCGATCATATCGTCAAAAATTATATGTCCCGTGCCAAAGCCTTTGTTTATGCAGCTTGCGAAGACTTTGGCATTGCCCTAGTTGAAGCCCAAGCTTGTGGAACTCCCGTAATTGCCTATGGTGCAGGTGGTGCATTAGAAACAGTGAGAGATATTCAGACACATCCTGATACAGGAACTGGTATATTATTTAAAATCCAGACAGTAGGAGCTATAGTAGATGCCGTAGAAAAATTTGTAGATCATGAGCATTTATACAATTACGAGTATATACAAACACACGCTAATCAATTTTCTCGCCAGGTTTTTGCAGAACGTTATCTAGGTTTTGTGAATGAATGTCGTGAAAAAGGAGTTTACCAAAAGTAAACATCGGCCTTTTGTATTTATTTTCTCAGAAGAGTGCAAATTTTTCCTCAAAATTACTGCCTTTTAGCTTTAAGATTGGGACTATGTGTGGTGTGGATTATAAAGGAGTATGATGACTGCCCAGAGTTCACTCCTCTCCGGCAAACGATACCCGCGGAAGGATAACAGTACATCTGTGACTGTTTTATCAAAACGTGGTCAAAAAGTTAAACAGCCAAAGGTGAAATCCAGAAGTTTATCTTTTCAGGGTTTATACGGAGAGTTTTTTAAACGACTGTTTGATATAGTTTTTTCATTGTCGGTCTTGATTTTGTTTTCTCCCATCTACATGATATTGGCCTTATTGATAGCCATAAGCTCAAAGGGTCCGATCTTTTATGTTCAAGAACGGGTGGGCAAAAACTACCGCAGTTTCAATTGCATTAAGTTTCGCACCATGGTCAAAAATGCTGACGAAATTCTTGTCGAAATGATGGCTACATCACCTAACCTCCGAGCAGAATTCGAAGACAATTTTAAGCTGAAAACAGACCCAAGAATCACTAAAATTGGTCACTTTTTGCGAATTACCAGCTTAGATGAATTTCCCCAATTTTGGAATGTTCTCAAAGGAGATATGAGTGTAGTTGGGCCAAGACCTTTAGTAGCGGAAGAATTAATAAAATATGGTGATTATATCAATCATGTTTTAACGATTCGTCCTGGAATTACTGGTTTGTGGCAAGTATCCGGGCGTAATGATATTCCATATCCTCGCCGGGTGCAAATAGACCTCCATTATGTCAATTTTAGGAATTTTTGGCTTGATTTGTGGATCATCCTGAAAACAGTTAATGTTGTCATTATGCCCAAAAATAAAGGAGCTTACTAAGTAAGTACGCAAATTCCATCTTATGGGGCAACATTATGCCCCAAAAACTATTTTCGATAGCAAAGGTATAAAATTTATTCTTACTCATATATACGGCTCAAGGAATTTTTATTACTGGCAATAATTGATACACTTGAAATTAAAAATATTAATTGAACTAAACCTATAATTATTTGTTAAAGTGTTTTTTAGCAAAAATATTTGTTGACCTTTAACTTGTAATAGCAACTAATATTTGCAGCCTGTCTATTGGGCAGTTATATCAATTAACTGCTAGTTTATATCAGACTGTTTGTAATCTTCAACTAAAAATAACAAGGCATCACCAAGCATGACACAAAGAAAACGGGCTTTAATTACTGGTATTACTGGTCAAGATGGTTCTTATTTAACTGAACTTTTACTAGAACAAGGTTATGAAGTCCACGGGATTATTCGCCGTACTTCCACCTTTAACACAGACAGAATTGATCATATGTATGAAGATCCTCATAACGAGGGCGCAAGGCTGTTTCTTCACTATGGTGATTTGACAGACGGAACAACACTGCGGCGGATTTTAGAAGAAGTTAAACCTACAGAAATTTATAATTTAGGCGCTCAATCCCACGTCCGGGTGAGCTTTGATTCACCTGAATATACAGTAGATGCTGTAGGTATGGGGACATTACGTTTATTGGAAGCAATCCGCGATTATCAACACCGCACTGGGATTGAAGTCCGTTTCTATCAAGCTGGTTCTTCGGAAATGTATGGTTTGGTGCAAGCAGTTCCCCAAAGTGAAACCACACCTTTTTATCCCCGCAGTCCCTACGCTTGTGCTAAGGTGTACGCTCACTGGCAAACCATAAATTACCGCGAATCTTACAATTTATTTGCTTGTAACGGTATTCTTTTTAATCATGAATCTCCCAGAAGGGGAGAAACATTTGTTACCCGCAAAATTACTAGAGCCATAGCCCGCATAGTTGCTGGTAAACAAAAAAATATCTTTATGGGTAATTTGGACTCCAAGAGAGATTGGGGTTATGCCAAAGATTACGTAAAAGCAATGTGGTTGATGTTGCAACAAGAGCAGCCAGATGATTATGTGGTGGCAACCGGTGAAACCCATTCAGTAAAAGAGTTTCTGGAGTTAGCATTTAGTTATGTTAATCTCGATTGGCAGAAATACGTAGAGTTTGATCAACGTTATCTGCGTCCTGCGGAAGTAGATTTATTAATTGGTGATCCGACTAAGGCACAGCAAAAATTAGGCTGGCAACCATCGGTAACATTTAAAGAACTGGTTGCGCTAATGGTAGAAGCTGATTTACAAGCTGTGGGTTGTACTTCCCCTAATGGTAATGGTGCAAAATACCCTCAAGATATTGCTACTACCCGTCAAGAATTGGGATCTCTACACTTTTAATTCAGATCAAGGATAATAATATGACAGCCTTAGAATTAGAAAATAAACGAATTCTTGTCACTGGTGGGGCGGGTTTTCTCGGCCGTCAGGTGATAGATCAATTATGTCAGCATGGCGCTAACAGTGAGAAAATTACTGTAACGCGATCGCACGATTGTGATCTACGAGTATGGGAAAATTGCCAACGGGCAGCAAATCAACAGGATATTATCATTCACCTAGCTGCCCATGTTGGTGGCATTGGTCTGAATCGAGAAAAACCCGGCGAGTTATTTTACGATAACTTAATCATGGGAACTCAGTTAATCCATGCAGCTTATCAACAAGGGATAGAAAAGTTTGTCTGTGTAGGAACTATTTGCGCCTATCCTAAGTTTACCCCTGTACCATTTAAAGAAGATGACATCTGGAATGGTTATCCAGAAGAGACTAACGCCCCCTATGGAGTGGCAAAAAAAGCTCTCTTAGTCCAACTACAATCTTATCGTCAGCAGTATGGGTTTAATGGTATTTACCTGTTACCAGTGAACTTGTATGGACCTGAAGATAATTTCAACCCCAGCAGTTCTCATGTAATTCCCGCTTTAATTCGCAAAGTGGAAGAAGCCCAAACCAGGGGAGAAAAACAACTTCCTGTGTGGGGTGATGGTTCTCCTACCCGTGAATTTTTGTATTCTACAGACGCAGCACGGGGAATAGTCATGGGAACTCAGTTTTATGATGATGCTGAACCCGTGAATTTAGGAACTGGTTACGAAATCTCTATCAAAGATCTAATTACCTTAATTTGCGAATTGATGGAGTATGAGGGTGAACTTGTGTGGGAAACCGACAAACCCAATGGTCAACCCCGACGTTGTTTGGATACGGAAAGGGCAAAACAGGCTTTTGGCTTCACTGCTGAAGTAGAATTTAGACAAGGCTTGAAAAATACTATTGATTGGTGGCGTAAAAACGCTGCATAGATTATCTCCTCATCTCGTTCCCAGTCTCCGACTGGGAATGCCTTCATAAGACCTCGCGGTAAGTGGGAAACGAGCGTGGCTTGGCTCCCAACAGAGGGAAGCGACACGAGGGATTTTAATCCCTGTGGTATG
>NZ_LJOQ01000040.1:6874-16056 GCF_001672255.1 Anabaena sp. AL09 | reverse complement strand
ACGGTCGCAGCGAGATTAGATTAGGCTAAACCTTTAATCTAATTCTGTCAGTAGAATCTCAGTGGCTTGGCTCCCTGAGAGTGTCAAAGAGTCTCTGACTCTAGTATATATAGAAGGCAGAGCCTTCTTAATTCATTCCCATACAGAGTATGGGAACGGGGGGGAATTTGCAGAAAATAAATTCACAATTAAGTAAAAAAGAACTGCGACGGACTCTACTCCAAAAACGCCAGTCAGTGACATTATTAGAATGGAGAGAAAAGAGCGATCGCCTCACTACCAACATCCAAAACTCAGTTATATTTAATCAAGCAAATACCATTCTCGCTTTTTTTAGCTTTCGTCAAGAACCTGATATTAGCTCACTGTATACCAACACTAACAAACGTTGGGGTTTTCCCCGTTGTGTTGATAAATCTCTAGTTTGGCATTCTTGGCAACCTGATGACACAATTAATATCGGTGCTTATGGGATTACAGAACCTCACCACGAAGCACCGATAATTGAGATTGAGGAAGTAGATTTAATTCTTGTTCCCTGTGTGGGTTGTGATGTCCAAGGATACCGCTTAGGTTATGGTGGGGGATATTATGACCGTTTGTTAAATTCTCCCGGTTGGGAGACGAAAGCGACTATAGGAGTGGTTTTTGATTTTGCTTATTTATCTCAATTACCTGTTGATAGTTGGGACAAACCTTTAGAAAGGGTGATGACAGAAAACTTGATGACAACCACCAGTTTACAGTAGAAAAAATTGAAGTTAACTAAGATCCAAGAATAAGATTTTCTAAAAAACCTATTTCTAATTCTGATGCAGGTTTACCACCGCGACCTTCTAACAATAACATCCTGTAAATCCTTAAATCCTGGACATCCTGATTCTGACAATTACATGATATAATATGAAAATAGTTGAGATTAGAGGTAATGATTATGTTATCAACTGATATTAAACAAGAATCAATAATTAAAAGAATTGAGCAAGTGGTATCTATTTTAATGGCAGAATATCCTTTATTTAAAGAGGATCTTGATTATTCAGAAATAGTCAAACATCTGGTTAAACTTTTTCAGAAAAATCTACCATTTGAAGAATTTAATAATATGTCAGATGGTGAATTAAAAAAACATTGTGATGGAATAATGTCAATAGAAATATTATCCAAAATAGGGGATGATTTTACTCCTGAACAAATGGCTATTTTTGATGACGCAGTTAAACGAAAATAGGTGATGTATGAATTATTTATTAGATACAAATATAGTTTCCTTCGCTATTAGGAATAATCTGCAAATTACTGAAAGAATCGAAGATATTAAAGCTCAAAGAAAAAGTATATCTATTAGCTGCATTACCTATTTTGAAATGAGGAGAGGATTTTTAGCGGTTGATGCTCCCAAACAAAGAGAAAGATTTAACAAATTTTGCCAAAACTATCCTATTATTTTCTTAGATGATTTGGCAATTTTAGAAAAAGCTGCGGAAATTCATGCTAATTTAAGATTAAAGGGTTTACCGATTCAAACTGAAGATGTTTTAATTGCTGCAACTGCAATGATTAAAGGTTTGACGGTTGTTTCTAATGATAGTGATTTAACAAGAGTTGAGGGTTTGAGTTTGGAGAATTGGTTGCAGTGAGAAAAGTTATTAATTGGGTGGATTAATAATTTAATTGTCAGAATCAGGATATCCAGGATTAAAGGATTTACAGGATGAAAACAGAGATTTTATCACCAATTACAAATTACCCATTATCAGCCTCAATTAAATAACTGGCAACTTGAGTTATTAGACATAAATCGCATCCTTTTCCACGGAATTAATAATTTGAGATTTTAACATCTTTTTGGTGACTAAATCAACAGATAAACCTAAATTGTCTTCTAAAAAGAACTTTAAGTCCATGTATTGATCAAAAGTAACTTTTCCTTGAAATTCTACCAATAAATCAAGATCGCTGCTAGTTTTAGCTTCGTCTCTTGCAAAAGATCCAAACAAAGCCAAGGAAGTTACACCATAACTTTTGATAATAGTTAAATTTTCTCGAAGAAAATTAATTAAATATTCTTTATTCACGATTATTTCTCCTAGTAGTTAATTGATTGGGTTAAGAAAATCCAACATTTTTACAATTTATCTAGGTTCTATGGTTGGGTTTCGTTCCTCTACCCAACCTACCTATTATAAACTTAATTATCATCCTGTAAATCCTTAAATCCTGTAAATCCTGATTCAGACAAATTAACGCCCAGATACCCGCCAGATTTTGATAGTTTTGTCCTCACTACCACTAGCTAAAGTCCTCCCGTCTGGACTTGATATTTCTTATATTCATTAATGGGAATAGCCGCAAAAGATGTAGTACCCTTCTCTGAATTTGTAGACGCACGGCCATTAATTCCCACTAAAACCCCATCTTGATTGAGAACAGAACCGCCACTCATTCCTGGGGCGATATTATTACTATAAATTAAACCATATCCATCTTTATAATTTCTCAGAACAGTCGTAATTTTTCCATCAACAAAACGATAGCATGATTGTAAACATATTTCCCCTGGGTGCAGCCCATCCCGCAGCATAAACTCTTGATGTTTCTGTGAGTTGACTAGAATTTCCTAATGTTGCTTTATCATAATTTTATCCATTTATATTTTTTCTAGATGTGAGATACGGTATCATTTTATTATCATCGTATCTCTGTAATCTATCGCTAACGATTTGATAATTTTGTCAATAAATACGCTGGTATTAAATGGGAAGTCCAAATTAAGAATCTATGAGTAAGAAAAATTTTGCAATCACCAAAACGTAAGGGTTTAGCATTGCTAAACCCCTACAAATTATAAATTATTCAACTGTTACAGATTCCGCTAGTAATCTCTGGCTTTTACTTCTGGGAAACTTCTAAATTTTGCAACCAAACAACCAAATTATCTAAACTTACAAAATCTAAAAACACTTCAGTTAAAGCTTCCAATTGTTCCAAAGATAACTTCTCAATCTGCATTTTTAGCTGACTAGGAATTTTCCCAAATCTTTTCGATAACAACCGCAGGATCAGATTTACTTCTCCCTCCTGTTTACCTTGTTGTTTACCCTGCTGCATACCTTGCTGCATACCTTGCTGCATACCTTGCTGCATACCTTGCTGCATACCTAATTCGGTAGCTTCTTCTCTGAGTTCTTCATACAAGCGAGTTTGCTGAAAACTTATGCCTAACATTGCTTCTATCTCCACACGACTTAAACGAGTAAACCGATAAGAAATAATCGTGGTAATTATTTCCATTATGCCACGTCTAGTTGTTGGTTCTTGTAACTCTTGCTGACAACGATTGATTAAATATCGCGCTGCTGCTGGGGCTTTGTTTTGTTTTAGAGTTGTCAATACCAACAAACTGACATCAAGGGGTAATTCCTCAAATTCTCCCAACTCATCCAAATATACTCGATGGACTTGTTCCGAACTTAAAAGTGCGCGATAGGGGTGAATATCCCCCTGTTCCGTACTCCGAGTTGGATAAATTAACACTGCTTGCCAATCTTGAAACCGCTCCCTATTTCTGTAAAAATAGAGAAATAATTCTCCAAATAACCGCTCATACAGTCGTTCATCTTTTTGAAACTGAACTTCACAGAAATAAACAACTCCAGGAGTTTCGGTTTCTGGTGGTAGAAACACCCCGTCAATTTCAAACTTTGGTTCTTTTACCGCTACCGAATCAAAGCGATAATTAGCCGCATTTGCGGGAGGATTTGGCAATAATTCAAACAGTAAGGTTGGATATGTTTGAAATAAATAATAGAAAATAGAGTCACGTCGCATATTATAATTGTAATCTATCCTACCTACTCAAAAAAATTCTCCTCTGGATAATTGTTACATACACCAAAAGAGAGAATTATACAACTTTTTTATTTATCAACCTCACAGCAACAAAGTTAAATTTTCTCATCACCATAATGAACACATCCAGCACACCACCAATTCGCTTAGATTTTTACTATCAGCAAATCAAGACAATAATTTTAGCCCGTCAAAACCCCATTACTGGTTTATTACCAGCGAGTACCGCTATTACTGCTCATGGCGATTATACAGATGCCTGGGTGCGAGATAATGTTTATAGTATTTTAGCAGTTTGGGGTTTAGCCCTAGCTTATCGCAAGTTAGATCATGATCATGGTCGCACCTATGAATTAGAACATAGTGTTGTTAAACTAATGCGTGGTCTATTGTTTGCCATGATGCGACAATCTCACAAAGTTGAAACATTCAAACATACACAATCATTATTGGATGGACTTCACGCCAAATACAATACAGCCACAGGTGATATTGTTGTCGGTGATGATGAATGGGGACATTTGCAACTTGACGCGACATCTATCTTTTTATTAATGTTGGCACAAATGACCGCCAGCGGATTATCAATTATTTTTACATTGGATGAAGTTAACTTTGTCCAAAACCTAGTTTATTATATTGGTCGAGCTTACAGAACACCGGATTTTGGGATTTGGGAACGGGGGAATAAAATTAATCATGGTAGTGCAGAATTAAACGCCAGTTCTTTGGGAATGGCTAAAGCAGCTTTAGAATCTATCAATGGACTGAATTTATTTGGTGTTCATGGTAGTCAAGCATCAGTAATTCATGTTTTACCAGATGAAATCGCTAGAGCCAGAATTACTTTAGAATCATTATTACCCAGAGAATCAGGTTCTAAAGAAGTTGATGCGGCGTTGTTGAGTATTATTAGTTATCCCGCTTTTGCGGTGAAAGATGAAGCATTGCGAGAACGCACCTTTAAAGAAATTATTAGTAAACTCGCAGGAAAATATGGTTGTAAACGCTTTTTAAGAGATGGACATCAAACAGTTTTAGAAGATACTGAACGTTTACACTATGAACCGGGTGAACTTAAACAATTTGAACATATTGAATGTGAATGGCCATTATTTTTCACTTATTTAGTTCTTGATGGATTATTTCGCGGTGAACAAGCACAAGTTCAGAAATATCAAGAACTTTTAAAATCATTGTTGGTAGAACAGAACGGGTTACAGCTATTACCGGAAGTTTATTATGTTCCTGAAGAAAATATAGAAGCTGAGAAATTAGATCCTCAGTCTCAGTTAAGATTACCCAATGAAAATATTCCTTTAGTTTGGGCGCAAAGCTTATATTATCTGGGAGAAATGTTAAGTGAAGGTTTAATATCACTAGGAGATATTGATCCTTTAGGTAGACATTTGAATGTCGGTAAAAACCGCAATTCCTTAGTTCAAATTGCTTTACTAGCAGAAGATGAAGAATTACAAACACAATTAGAAGTATATGGAATTGAAACCCAAACTCCTACCCAAATCGCACCAATTCAAATTAGGAAATCTGAAGAACTTTCCCAAATTTATACACAAATTGGCAGAAATGATCAACTGGGTTTAACAGGCCGTCCCTTGCGACGACTGAGAAGTTTGACGATATCAAGATTCTTTCGGATTAGAGATCAAACAGTTGTATTTTTACCATCATTCCTAGATTCTCAACAATTTTATTTAACTCTTGATTATCACTTTTTAGTAGATCAAATTAGAGGTGAATTGGCTTATATTCAAAAATACTGGAGTGATTTAGGTCGTCCGACTTTGACTTTAATGATTACTCGAACTATGCTAGAAACTGGGTCAGAAGCATTATTAGAATTAATGCAGGAACTCAAGGATGGTATTTGTCATGGAGTCCAGGTAAAATTAGGAAAATTGAATCAATTAATGCTGACAGCCGCAATTCAAAGAATTGATTTTTTATCAGATACAGAATTATCGCAATCATCAGTCATAAATCAGAGAATTCGCTGTTATTACCTGACTTCTAATTTAGAAAAAAGTTGGTCTTTGGGACATACCCAAGAATTCCAAATGGAATGCGAAACTAACTTAGATTTATTATTAGAATATTTACGCTCATCAGAAAACATTTATGAGCAAATTGAATTACTGCAAACTTTAACGCGGTTACAGGGTTTAGAATTTGATACAGGATATGCTGGGCCAACTAATGCTGTCACTGTAGCGGATTTACTCGATGAAGTCTATACCAAAGCCGGAGATTTAGGGCTGTGGGCGGTGGTGCGACGGGCTGCGGGTTTACGCCAAATGCTCGATATTGGCTTATCAGATGCGATAACGAGTATTTTGGTTCAAGGTAAGCAAATAGCAGTGGGGAGGGCTTACAGTCAAGCTTCTCTGATAGTTGTTCCTATCTCTGGAAATGAGATTACTGAGAAAATTAATAACTTCTGTCGTGAGGATATTCGAGATCGGGTTTTAACGCAAGAAATTCTTATTTATCTCGGTGTTTTAATCAAATCAGAACCAGAATTATTTCGCGGATTTATTACATTGAGAGTCGGTTATTTGATTCTTTTAATTACTAGCGACATAGCCAGAGAATTCATCCTTACCCAAGATGAAGCTTATGAACAATTAATGCAGCTTTCACCTTTTGAAGTGAAAATGCGTTTACGTCAAGTGTTAACTGGATATAGTGGCGTAAGTAATTTATTACGTCAACAGGAATCATTGCACGTCAAACAAAAAGAAAGTGATATTGCTTGGGTTGTCCTACCTGTAATTAGTGAAGAAACAGAAGTTCCTCTTGATGGTTGGCGCAGATTTCGTCAAAGAGAAGGTGCATTAAATCGTGTCCCCAAAGACTTTTTTAAACAAGTTTGGCTATTAATGCAGCATTGCAAAGGTTTAGTCATTGGTGATAAATTAGAACGACGAAATCGCTTAAAAAGTGAAATCATGCTTTCAGAAATGACAGCAGGAGAAAGAAATTTTGCTTTGTTAGTTGAACATTTGCTGAATAAAATTGAAGCCCCAGAATATCGCCAAGTCAATGTAGAAGCCTTGATGGAATTGGCTAAAATTGTCGCTAATAACCCTAACTTGCAAATTGAAGAATATATGGTTTTAGATGTGTTAATCGGTCATGCAGTGCGGTTAGCGTGGTTAGAAAATCATCCCCATCGCCGCGATTATTATGATGAAGATAAAGCTACTGCATGGCCATCATTTTATAATAGTTCTCCTCAAGATTGCGCTAATTATATTTTAAAGGCGTTTAGATTCTTAACGGAGTTTGTTCAAGATGTTTAGCTGTAAATCAAGTCACCCTTTTCTTTAGCAGCGTAAGTCCTATTTAGGGTTTGCTGAATAAACCTACAACCCAGACGTATCAAGATTTTTATCTGTATAAAAGGTAAATGAGGTGCAAGAAAAATATGATCATAGCATCAAAAATTGTTCAGTTTTCCAGACTTGATATTACTTCTAACTTCTTCTAACTTCTTCTAAATCCTCCTGAACTTCTAGCCCTCACAGATAACTTTTTCAGCAAACCCTATTTAGAAGAAACCCATCTAAATCAAAGACCCCCGACTTCTTCAAGAAGTGGGGGATCTAAAAATCCTTCTTCACTTTTATTCGCTTATTAGAGCGTATTTAAAAAGTTTCTGGCTATTGTAAATCGCTAAAAATGGTACTAACTTAGAATACAGTAAAATCAGTGCTAGTAATCAACGTAGAACCAATATTTTGCAAAGTAGCAAGAATTTGACCATTACTTGTGATTAAAGTATTAGTACCCAAAGCTGAAATTGTCAATTGATTAAATAGTAAACCCCCACTTAAGCCAATACGGTCAAATCCATCTTGGAAGTCTTGAATGATATCAGCAGAACCTCGTGCAATTACAAAAATATCATTGCCATTGCCACCATTGAGAATATCATTACCATCTTCTCCCCAGAGGATATCATTATTATTGCCTCCATAAAGGGAATCTGCGCCTATACCCCCGTATAATTCATCTGACCCATCACCACCATACAACTGATCATTATCTACTTCACCAAAGAGAAAGTCATTACCATCACCACCCTCTAATCTATCATTACCATCACCACCATACAACCCATCATTTCCATCGTTACCTTGGATAGTATCATTGCCAGCATTTCCAACTAACAGATTACTTAGGTTATTACCTGTAATTGTGTCGTTTTGAGTAGTACCATAAACATTTAGGAAATTCTGAACATTTAAGGTGATAGAATTAATCGGTGCAGGTAATCCGTTAACAATCAGGCTATTATTACCTAGATTAACATTGAGGGATGTAGTAGTAGCAGTTCCGGTTGATGCGTCAATAGTGTTAGATTGACCTGTAGCACCAATTACAGTTTCTACGTCTACAATTGTATCAGTGCCAAAAGAGCCTTTATTAACGATTCCACCCGCTAACAGGGTAATTGCTTCCGTAAAACTGCTATAATCAACCGTGTCGCTTCCTAAACCACCGTTAATTGCATCATTACCAGTTCCACCACGAACAGTATCATTACCACCATTTCCGGTTAAAATGTCATTACCGCCATTTCCTATTAGCGTATTATTGCCATCATCTCCAGTAATTGTGTCATTATTGGCTGTACCAATAACAGTAACAAAATTAGTAACACCAAAAGTCAAAGTGGGGAAAGTGCTAACACCAGTATTAACAACTAGAGATTTAGTCGCTAAATTGGCATTAATTGTAGCAGTTCCAGTAGCAGTGGAAGCATCAATAATGTTGGTTAGACCTGTAGCACCGATAATGTTCTCTACGTTAACCAGTTGGTCTGTTCCTGCTGTACCTTTGGTAACTACTCCTGTTGGTTTCAGAGTAATGGCTTGACCTATGGCTCTATAATCTGCTGTATCAGTACCTGCGCCACCATCTAGGGTATCATTACCTGTGCCACCGATTAAAGTATCATTACCATTTCCACCACTAACAGTATCATTACCACCATTTCCGGTTAAAATGTCATCGCCATTGCCTCCTACTAGGTTATTATTGCCATTATCCCCAGTAAATATATTTTCTATATTTGCACCAGTGAAACTACCGTCACCATTAGAAATCGCAACTCTCAATCCTGGTTGATTACCCCGATAGAAAATGAGATCTTGTTTTCCATCTCCGTTGACATCAGACGCTAAAGCGCGATCATTTCCAGAAAGGAAATCAAAACCAGCAATACCATTAAGTCCAGCTGCGCCATCATCACCTACAGCATAAACAGCAGTAAAAGAACCATCACCGTTAGAACGAGCTACCCA
>NZ_LJOQ01000040.1:0-6812 GCF_001672255.1 Anabaena sp. AL09 | reverse complement strand
AACGAGCTACCCATGCCGCACCTCTTCCTGGGCGATACAAAAACAGATCTTGTTTTCCATCTCCGTTGTAATCAAACGCTAAAGCCCGATCAGATGCTGAACGTAAATCGTAACCTGCTATACCATAACCATTACTGTCAAACACTTTTGTCAAATTACCCTGTCCATTTGACTGCAAAATAACAGCATTACCAGAGCCAGGGTAATAACTTAATATATCAAGGTTTTTATCACCATTAAAATCGGCAAGAAGACTGTCACCTTGGACAACAAATTTTTGAATCGCAACTAGATTGTTAGTCGGCATATTTTTATGTTGTTTTGTAAAGGTAGATATTTGTAACATTAACTCGTACTTTTATTTCTTGTCAACTAGTTAAATTACTGAAAAAAAGCCGCTTTTATCAAGAAAGTGTTGTATATTTTTTAGTGAAAATATAGAATTAAACAAACACAGTGCTTAGACAAAATTGCGGTCGGACTTTCTTCTATCCTTACATAACAATACGTAAAGGCGATTTTTTTTGCTCATTAATGCCTACAGCCTCAAAAATAAACTGTAAATATACGTATTAATAAAGTTATTTTTAAGATAAATATTCTTTGATACGTATGTAGCAATAAATACATATATCACTGAAAAACTTTGCTATAGAGTTTTGAGTCTTGATTTGTAGGTTGGGTTGAGGTACGTTCACGAAGTGTGGTGTATCCCTGCGCTCGCCGGAGGCATCAGCCATAACCCAACATGAGCCTCGGGTTGCGCTGTCGCTTAACCCGACCTACAAAAAATGGACAAGGTATTGATTACTTATTAAAAATTAACTCTAATAATTCTAAAGAGGATTTAGCTGACTGAGAGCCAGAAGGTAAAGCAAATTGTAAATCAAGGACTATTAAATCTGGAGTTTCTATTTTTAGACGTTGTATTGCTTCTTGGGGAGTAGAAGCGATGGTACAAATAGCAGAAGAGTCGAATTTTGTCAGAAAATCACAATTATTTTGGGCTACTCCTGGATGATCTTCTACCACGAGAAACCGCAGTGGCTTGACATTCATTGTCTTGGGTAATGATTAGATACGTATATTTTACATTAAATACGTATACTTAATCAAGACCTAGATCTCCGACTTCTTAAAGAAGTCGGAGATCTGAATAATGAATAATAATTATCAGACTACAATTATCTGAGCAAACTTACGATTTTCAGGTTTAGGTTTAACTGTAATCTCTACATCACTACCTAACTTGTTTAGATAGTTCATCAACCTATCAGTTGAAAAGCCACTTAATCTACCTCTAATTAGTAGAGAAACTTTTGGTTGATCTATGCCTAGAATTTCTGCTGCTTGAACTTGTGTTAAATTTAAATTAGTAATGATTTCAATGATTTTACGGACTAACTCAGCTTTCAATAATCTTTCTTCAGGATTAGATAAACCTAAGTCAGCAAATACATTTCCGCTACTAACCTCAACTTGATTTTCTTCTGGCATTTTTTTACTCCATTTTTTCGGTAGTTTGCTGTAAATAATTTTCTTGAGCGATTTTCAATCTTTTTTTAACTAATTCTATATCTTGTTTTGGTGTAGCAATACCATGTTTTGATTTCTTTTGAAAGGAATGTAGTAAGTAGATAACACCCTCGAATTTAACAGTATAAATTGCCCTATATGTATCCCCATCAAAATCATCTACAATTTCTAAAACTCCTGCTCCAGAAAACCCGTGTAAAGGTTTTGCGTTAGGGTGTTTTTGACCGTGTTGTGCTAAATCAAGAGCGTAACCCATGACATCCTGTACATCTTCAGGAAACTTCTTTAAATCATTAAGGGCGCTTGCAATCCATCTGAGAGGCTTTTCTTGTTTTTCATTCATCTAATATTAAGTATGCTAAAACTAGCATATTATGTCAATAAGTAATTATATGGTATTAAATATAATCTTGGTAAACTAGATCCCCGACTTCTTTAAGAAGTCGGGGATCTGAATACTAGGATCGCCCAAAATCATCCTTTTATAGAAAGAGCGATAGCGAAGCGCGACCCAGGAATCGCTCTGAAGGAATCGTATATCTAACTAAAATTGAGATTGGAAGTCAATAAAAGAATATCTATCCCTAAAATAGTAGCAGATTGAGCTAATTTATCATCTGCTGTCACCAGAGAAAAATTATTAATGCTACACACTGCTAAATGTAAAGCATCCAAAGTTCTTAAAGGCAGATCAAACCTGGATATCCAATCTCTAGCTAAACGATAATGTTGATTTTCCAATAAAACAAGACGATATAAACTTTCATTAAGGTGATTCTCAAACAATTCTGTAATCCGTCTAGCGTCATTTTGGGAAACTTCACCCATTCTTACCCTACGAGATAAAGCAGAAAATAATTCTACCTCAACTAATTGACTAATGATGGGTTGATCTTCTTGTTTTTGTAATAGTTGTTCAACAACATCACTTAATTTTTCAGGCACATAATAAGGAACAATGGCGCTAGTATCTAAATAAATCAATATCTTTCGTTCTCTCTTTCTTCTAATATCGTGGTACTCATTGCACTTCCTTTTAAAACTATTGATTTTCTAAAAGAGTTTAAACTAGGAAATACTTTTTTTTCTTGTTGAGGAGGAAGAAGACGAGCAATTTCTTTGCCTTCTTTCATCAGCACAAATTGCTCACCTTTAGCCACTTGTTCTAGAAGTTTATATAGATTTTGAGTAGCTTCTTCAATTGTAATCTGAGTCATAAGGTTCTCAATATTTTACAAATGTATTATAATTATATAACAGAGATAGATATTTTGTAAATAGGGAAACCAGATCCCCGACTTCTCAAAGAAGTCGGGGATCTGAAATATCAAAATTATCCTTTCATGAAAGAGCGATCGCCTAAAATCACCCTATTCTCAAAAGAGCGATCGCTTGACTTTCAAAATAGTCACTACCTAAATGACTTTATTTTAGTTGAGGCAAGGTAAAAGCTATGATAAAGTTAGATTGGCCGTCAATTCCTGCATTAATAGGTCCTATGTTTTTTTCTAAAGCTGGTTTTACTAATCCTTCACTAATTCCCAGCTTAGAAGCTATTAAAGGAGTTCCAAAATCAATTGCAAATTGTCGTATATCTAATCCATTAAATCTACTTAATGCTTGAGTTACTTGAGGCGTAATTTTAGGACCAACATATTGACCTGCTAAACTCACTAACTCAGCATACCATCTTCCTTCCAATCCTTCTAATTTAGGATCTCCTATATTACGAACTACCGTTTGATTATTTTTCACTTGAATACCAAATAACTGTGTTAACCTTCCACTAGCAGATACCCAAGGAGTATATTTTTTCTTACCTAGAATCGAAGCAATTAATTCTCTATGTTCTACTTGAATTACACCACTAACTTGTAACTTATCTCCTACTATCTTGCAATCTGTACCCTTTAAGGTAATACGATTAAAAGCTGTATCCTTCAATCGTTGCTCATTAATTTTTAGTGTCTGTCTTAAAGCTCCTTCGATTAAATCCTTTGGGATTATTAGTGTCCCTACATTACCATCAAGCTTTAAACCAGGAACGAATTTAGGGAAATTAACCGCTAATGCTTTTTCTTCTCTATAGCTAAAGGGTGTTACAACCATCCCAAAACTTAATGCAACTAAAGTCAAACTAATTACTAATTGTTTTTTCATTGTTTTTACCTGATCATTAATGTTATTAATTCGAGAAAGCGATCTCTAAAATTAACCTTTCACCGATAGTATTTTTACCCACCAAAAAAATCAATGTGTATCCCCGCAGAAAAATGTGCGAACTCCCGCAGAAAAATGTGCGAACATACGAACCCATCTAAAAACCCAAATCTGATAAGTGTGAGAACATCATTTCTCCACCTGTTCAGACAGCAATTATGAAATTCCCTATCCAAACACTGCATATCATCCTCACAGCGTCCTTACTCTGGGGACTGAGTTCACCCGCTTTAGCTCAACAAATTTGGTCAGGAACAGGTAAAATTGTCAGTGGTGCTGGTGAAGGTGGCACAGTTGGGTTAAAATTGGAGATTACAGACAACAACGTGCAGTTTCTCTCAGGTCCCTCAAAAAATGAACCACCATTTCAGCTAAAAAACTCTACAGATATCAATGAAACTGTAGAGACAAAAGCCGGAACTTGGCAATTTTTCCAAACAGGGAAAGAATTAGGAATCAGCTTGTCTCAAAATCATCCCTATCGAATTATTCGCTATCGTCTATTTCTCAAGATGTAATCGCTCATCAATAAAATGTTAAATTAATCTTTTCATCCTTAAATCAAATTAAAATTAAATGACTCGTTTTATCCACGACCAATTTGCCAAACAATATCTCACAGAACTATTAATATCTTATGGTCAAATAGAAATGAGTAAAGATATTACCTCAGAAGTTAGACAAATTGACGTATTATTTACACCTGCATCGCCATTTCCAGACGGTATAGAATCACTAGGATTACTAGGAAGAATGGCGAAAAATTCAAGTTATACTATATTTGAGCCGTTCCACAATGCTGTTAGTAAAAGTGAAATTCGCAGTTGTATGGGTAAATTATTTGACATCCATGCAGACCTAGAACGACAAACTAAACGCAATAATACGCGAATAAATGAAGAAGAATTACCCTATTTATGGATTTTTACTCCTACAGCATCAGCGGACATTCTAGAAAGTTTTAATTTTACTTTAGATGAGGAAAATTGGGGAAAAGGAATTTATTTTTTAGGAAAAGCATTAAAAACCGTACTTATTGTCATTCATCAACTACCCAGTACACCAGAAACACTGTTTTTGAGGGTATTAGGTAGAGGAAAAGTACAAAGACAAGCAGTAGAAGAATTAGAGGCACTATCAGAGAATAGTCCTTTTCTGACGAATATAATACAATTAGTACATGACCTAATTGCTGTGTTATCTGCACGTCAAGAAAAAGAACACGATATTGATCAAGATGATCAGGAGTTGATTATGAAATTATCAGAAATGTATCAACAACAATTAGCAGAAATTAAAAAACAAGAACGAGAAGAAGGTGTATTAAGAGAACGTCGAGCTATGATTGAAAGTATCCTACAAGTACGTTTTGGAGAACTTGATTCAGAATTAGCCACAATTATTGATCAAGTAATTGCTATGACCAGGGAAGAATTTACTCCTTTGCTTTTGCAATTATCTCGTGAAGAGTTATTAGCAAGATTTACAAATTAAACTAGAACCCCGACTTCTTAGAAAAGTCGGGGTTCTGAATGAATACAAATGTCAATAATTAACCAGATGTTGTGGAGCAAAAGTTCGCAAATTAAATTTCTCAGCTTAGGAATCAGTTGCAGTGTATTCTACAATTTCATCTTTTCGCAAATTCCTGTGGTTCAGAAATTGGAATTACAACTTCAAGATACATTCCTGAGATTGAACCAGCCAAAAACTCCACCTCCAGAAATTATATTAGTAAAAATTAAACCCCAGGATTTAGCAAATCAAAAGCTATCTTTAGGAAGATTATTCTATGCAGATTTAGTTGAACATCTTTTAAAAGCAGGTGCTTCCGTCGTCGTTTTGAACCTCCACAATGACTGGGAAGAATCACCAGAATCTGAGTATCCAACCAACATTACCGAATCAATAAATAAACCTTTAAAAAATCTCGTAAAAAATCATAGTCAGCAAATTGTTTTAGTCACGCGCACCAATTCAATTACTAATTCCAAAAAACCAAAGTTTTTCATCTACAATCATCTTCTCCCTTTTGATAGTGAGCGACTTCAACCTTTAATACCTCCTGAGACTATTCAGGGTTTTTTTGAATACGAACTCGAAGCAGAAGCACCCACACATTTAGGTAGTACGGCTCGAAGTCCCCATTTAGTGAGTCCATTCTTTCTCTCAGAAAAAATTGACCAAATTCAAACTTTTAAATCTGTTCCCCTTCTAGCTTTGGAAAAATGGGAACAGCAACAACAAAAAGTTAATCTTTCCTCACGACTTGCTAAAATTACAACTCCCGTAAAAATCAAGTTTTGGGGAAAGTCGGGAACTTTTCCTTTTCTAGAACTGACATCTATTTGTCGGCTTAATAAAGACAAGAAATGTCTAGTTGCGTCTCCTCAAAAACTTTCTCAACAAGTCAGCAATAAAGTTATTTTTATTGGTTTTGTAGAAGCGAACAACGTCCAAACAATGGCGATGTTGTCACCTTTCGGTGATAGTATGGCTGGGGTAGAAATTCAGGCTAATATTATGGCCAGTTTAATGACAGATTCATTTTTACAAATTCCTAGCCAATGGGTTGAGTTAATAATTGTTATTTTGGGAGGATTTTTAATCAGTATCGGTATTTATAATTATCAAAATTGGCATTTATTATTCATAGTTTTAGCAATATTTAGCGGTTATTTGGGACTATGTTTAATTGTCTGGAAATGTAAATGGATATTATTGATTATTCAACCTTTATTTGTGTGGACAGCAGCAGGAATATCTATTTTTATCTATTTAATTTTTGGACAACAAAAAGAGGTTATTGCACTACAAAACTATCAAATTACCCAACTCAAAGCGGCTGAACAAGAAGCGATTCTTTCCCGCACCCGCAAAATCCTCCATCGTATTGCTGCTGATATCCATGATGGGGCTTTACAAGAATTAAAATTGGTAATGGACAAAATTGAATTAGAATCAGATTTAGCTTAACCGACAGAAGCCCCACGACTGACCCGAAGGGCAGCGTGGGATGAATGGCGCGTGAATTAACGACAGTTTTTCGACCAATG